>DATMOQ010000410.1:0-8639 GCA_035568195.1 Gemmatimonadales bacterium | reverse complement strand
AGGCCAAGTCCCGAATGCGGAGTGCGGAACGCGGAATGCGGAACCGGCGTGATGGGCTTCGCTCCCCGTTTCCTCGCCTCCTCGATCAGCACGGCAAGTACCGCAGGGTCCTGCTCGCCCGTAACGAACGGCACTCCGGGCTTGGCGATCCCGGCCTTTTCACGGGCGATCGAGGCGAGATCGGGACCCAGATAGTCCGTGTGCTCCAGGGCGATCTTGGTGACCACGCTTGCCAGGGGCGTGATCACGTTGGTCGCGTCGAGGCGGCCCCCCAGACCCACCTCCACCACGGCGATGTCCACCCCCCGGGCCGCGAAGTCCGCGAAGGCGATGGCCGTGAGACATTCAAAGAAGCTCGCCTCCAGACGCTCGATGTGCGGCCGCAGAGTCTCGGTCCACTGCGCAAAGGCGTCTTCGGTGATCGGGACGCCGTCGACCAGGATGCGCTCAGTGGCGGAGACAAGATGAGGAGACGTATACAGGCCGACCTTGAAGCCCCGCGCCCGCAGGTCGGCGGTGAGAAAGGCGCAGGTGCTCCCTTTCCCGTTCGTGCCGCCGACGTGGATGCTCGGGTAATGGCGCTCCGGATGCCCCAGGACGTCCAGGAGCCCCTCGGTGGGTGCGAGGCTCCACTTGATGCGGCCGGCTTGTCGAGAGAAGAGAAAACGGGTGGCGTCGGCGTACCTGCTCAGTCGGCGGCCTCCGCCGGGCGTCGGCCTGCCATGTGCCGCAGCAGCTGAGCGGTGGTCTCGCGCAACTCCCCCCTCGGAATCACGCCATCCACCATCCCGTGGTCGAGCAGGAACTCGGCGGTCTGAAACCCCTCCGGCAGATCCTGGCCGATGGTCTGCTTGATGACCCGGGGACCCGCGAAGCCGATCACGGCGCCCGGCTCCGCCAGCACCACATCACCCTGCATGGCGTACGAGGCGGAGACGCCGCCGGTAGTCGGGTTGGTGAGGATCGAGACGTAGGGGACGCGCTTGCTCGCCAGCTCCGCCAGAACCACCGAAGTCTTGGCGAGCTGCATCAGGGAGAGGACGCCCTCCTGCATCCGGGCGCCCCCCGACGCTGAAACCAGGATGAGAGGGGCCCGCTTGTCGATCGAGCGGCGCGCCAGCCGGGCGATCTTTTCCCCCACCACCGCGCCCATCGAGCCACCCATGAAGGCGAAGTCCATCACGCCCAGACCGATGGCGATTCCCTCCAGCCGGGCGTACCCGGTCCGGATGGCATCCAGGGGCCCGGCCTTCTTGACGGACGCTTCAAGACGATTGAGATAATTCTCGAACTTCAGCGGATCGGCGGACTTGAGCTTGGTTTCGGTCTCGTGCCAGGACCCCTCATCCACCAGGAGGTCGATGTACTCCTGAGCCGGGATCCGGCGGTGATGGCCGCAGTTGGGGCAGACATTCAAGGCCCTGAGGAACTTCTCCTTGATGTCGATGTGGCCGCATTCCTCGCACTTCTCCCAGGCGTCGGGCGGAATTTCGAGCTTGATGCGCTCGGAAGTACGGGGTTTGCGCTCCTTCTTAAACCAGGCCATTCACGCTCAGGGTCTTTAGGAAGCGGACAATTTGGGAGACCCCCACGCCCCACGCCAGTCCTGAGCGCGTAACTCATTGCCCCGGGCTGATATACCCTGATTGCCGCGATTCGTAGGCCACTCGCAGGGCGATCCCCACCGCCAGGAAGCAGGTGAGCAGGAAAGAGCCGCCGTACGAGAAAAACGGCAACGGAATCCCGGTGATGGGCAGGAGGTTCACCGTCATGCCGATGTTCTCCACCATATGGGCGAAGAACACGCTGGCGATCCCGAGCACGCACAGGCTGGTGAACGGGTCCGTCGCCCGCCGGGCGATCCGGACCAGGATCAACAGCAGGGAGGCGAACAGCACGAGCGCGAGGAGGACCCCGACAAACCCCAGTTCCTCCCCTACCACGGAGAAGATGAAGTCGGTGTGCTGGGCGGGGAGAAAGGCCAGGCGCTTCTGCGTTCCGAGGGTGAATCCCTTCCCCAACAGACCCCCGGAGCCGATGGCGACCTTGGATTGGATCACGTGCCAGCCCGTGGCGCGCGGATCCACGTCCGGGTTGAGGAACACCAGCAGCCGGTTCTGCTGATACGGTGCCAGGTGACGCCAGAACGGGAGCGCGATCACCCCCATCGCGATGTTTCCAAGCATCACCGCCAGCCCCTCCCACACGTAGGGTCGCCAGATCAAGAGCAGCCCAAAGAGCAGAAGAATCCAGGCGCCCCACACCACCGTGGAGAACGCGAGAATCAGGCCGATGGCGGGTGACCCCAGCATGATCAGGAGCGACAACTTGGTGCCCGACCATGCCAGCATGGCGAAGAAGATCGCGATGAAGACGATGGCGCTGCCGAGGTCGGGCTGGAGGGCCACGAGCACGAACGGCACGCCGAGGATCAGACACGGCACGGCCAGCTCCCGGAGCGTGGCGGCCGGCTCTTTCCGCTCGGCCAGCCAGCGCGCCAGCATCAGGATCACCGCCAGCTTCGCCAGCTCCGCCGGTTGCCCCAGTCGCAGCCCGCCGATGGCGATCCAGGACTTCTCGCTGGCTGCGGTCCCCGCGCCTTTGCCGATTACCAGGGTGAGCAGAAGAACGAAGGCGATCCCGCCGTACACGTAGGGCGTCGCCCACTCGAGCATCCGGGGAGACAGGCGGAAAGAGAACGTCGCCGCGGCGAGGCCCAGCACGAGCCAGATGACCTGCTTGTGCCAGATGGTCGCCGCGACCGTGGGGACGTCGGTCTGACCCGCGGAGTAGAGGGTCGCCAGGCCGTAGGCCGAGATCGCCAGCGTGACGGCCAACAGCGGCCGATCGAGCCCGCGGAGCCTACCGATCATGGGTCGAATCGGGACGGATGGAATCCGGAGGGGGAACGCTGTCGGGGGGCACGGGCTCTCCCCGCGGGAGCGTCCGCACCTCGTGCGGCGCCGAGTCGGCCGGCAGCGTGAACTTGGCGTTCGTCGCGAGGGCGGAATCGACGCCCAGATACCTCGCGATCACCCGCGTGACCAGCGGCGCGACGTAGGGGCCCTCTCGCGCGAACTCCACGATGGCTCCCACCACGATCTGCGGCTTCTCGGCGGGGGCGAAGGCGATGAACCATCCGTGGTTCGGGCCGTGCGGGTTCTGCGCCGTGCCGGTCTTCCCGGCGATGGTGATATCGCCGAGGCGCGCGGCGCGGGCCGTGCCGCCCTCCTGCAGCACGCCGATCATCGCGTTGCGGAGTCCGTCGAGCTGCACCGGCGACAGATCGAGGTCTTCGTTCGTTTGGGAGATGCTGGGATGCACGACATACGGCGTGCGGGACTTGCCGTCACTCGCCAGCATCTGATACAGCCGCACCATGTCGACCAGGCTCTGCGCGTTCTCGCCCTGCCCGATCGCCAGATTCAGGGTGACCGCCGAGGTCCAGTGCCGCGGCCCGTAGACGCGGTCGTAGTACTCGGTGCCTCCCGGGAACTCCGGCGTGATCTCGCCGGGCAGGTCCACACCCGTGCGGGAGCGGAAGCCGAGCGCATTGACGTCTTCGAGCAGAGACGTGAGCCCGAGCTTGAGGCCGAGCTGATAGAAGTAGACATCGCAGCTCTGCGAGATGGCCTGGGACAGCGTCAAATCGCCGTGGCCCCGCGGCTCCCAGCATCGGAAATACCGGTTGCCGTACTGCAGCCCGCCGGTGCACGGGATGGGCATCCGGGTGTTCATGGTGGCCACGCCGCGCCGCAGCGCGATGGCGGCCACCAGCAGCTTCCAGGTGGACCCGGGCGGATATCGGGCCTGAATGGCGCGGTCAAAGAAGGGGTTCGCGGGGTTCTCGTTGAGCCGCTTCCAGATATCCGGATCGACGCCCCCCACGAAATCATTGGGGTCGTACCCGGGCGCGCTGTAGAGCGCCAGGATCTCCCCGGTGTTGGGGTTCATGGCGATCAGGGCGCCGCGCTGGCCCGGCGGGAACACCTTGGACACGTAGCGCTGGAGATCGAGGTCGATGGTGGTCCGGATGGTGGTGCCGGCCACCGGTGGCAGTGTCGGCGCCGCCCCCACCTCCCGGACCACCCGCCCCACCGCGCTCACTTCGACGAACCGCTGGCCGTCCTGGCCCCGAAGCGAGTCGTCATACTGGCGCTCGAGTCCGGTCTTCCCTACCAGCGCGCCCAGCCGCAATCCCGAGTACCGGATGCTGTTGCGCTCGTCCTCGGTCACCTCGCCCACCGTGCCGAGCAGGTGCGCGGCGGCGCCCGAGTCCGGATAGAAGCGCCGCGGCTCGGCCTGAATGAAGAGTCCCGGAATGTTGAGCCGCCGCTCCTCGAGCTGGGCCACCAGGTCGGGCGGCGCGTTGGCCAGCACCAGCGCCGGCTGGTACGGCGCGCGGAGAAAGCGCTGGAGCACCCGGTCGACGGCGTCGGAATCAAGGTCGGCGAAGGGCGCGATCTGCATCAGCCGGTTGCGAAGCCTGGCCGTGTCGTCGGGCAGGAGCGAGACCGTGTACCCGGGCACGTTGTCCGCCAGCACCTTCCCGTTGCGGTCCAGGATCAGTCCCCGGGGCGCGGGAAGGATGATCTCTTTGAGTCGGTTGGTCTCGGACTGGAGACGGTAACGGCTGTACCCGAGGATTTGCGTGCGGAAGAACGCGATGACCAGGACGCTGAACGCCCCGAGCACGATCCACCGGGTCATCCGGTAGCGGCGGTCGAGCGCGAAGGGGTGAAACGGGGCGCTCATGCGTCGCCGATCCGCACCGCCAGCCAGGGTCCCAGGATGCCGAGGATCAGGACACCCGTCACCGCCGTGGTGAGGCTCTGCAGCGGCGACCAGACGAACAACTCCCACAGAAGAAGCGCGCCCTTCAGCTGACCCGACGCCAGCGAGACTACCAGATTCCGGATCCAGGTCCCGCCGAAAAAGATGCAGCCGTTCACGAACAGGTTCTCGGCGAAAAACACCACCTTGGCCCAGGAGGAGAGGTAGCCCACGAACGTGTGGGCCAGCGCGTTGGCGCCGAACGACGTCGGGGTCAGGGCGTCCCGGATGATCCCGACCACGAAGCCCGCCCCTGCCGACGGCCCGGGAGCCGCGCGGATCGTGTACATCAGCAGCGCCAGGAGCAGGAAATCGGGCGCGATGCGGTCGTCTCCCAGCTTGGTGCGAACCGAGAAGTGCAGGAGCACCAGCCCGGCGAGCACGAACCAGAACCGGTACTTGTCGGTCCGCCTCACGGGCTCTTCCCCTCGGCCTGGAACAGCTCGCGGAGGTTCCCCGCGCCCCTGCTGGTCCCGGTGAGAATCATCACGTGCGTGACCGAAGCGGGATGCACCGCGGGCCGCACCAGATAGATGCGCTGCCAGCGCTCATTTTCGGCCCCCTGCCCGATCACCGTGCCCAGCGGAATTCCGCGCGGAATGACCCCGCCCAATCCGGAGGACACGATGAGCGTGCTGTCCGGCACCAGGCTGCGATAAGGAACGCCCTGCAGCTCGAGGAGCCAGATGCCGGGACCTTCGGATCCGTGCGGCGCGGCGATGCCGTACACGCTGCCGTCCACCGCCATTGCGGCCGCGCGGAACTCCGGATGGGCCCAGGTCGCCACCACACTGGTCTGATCGTCCACCGCGGACACGACCCCCACCAGGCCATCCGGACTCACCACCGCGTCCAGCGGCTTCACGCCCTGCCGGCGGCCCGCGGAGACGAGAAACGTGAGCGGATCGGTGGGGCCCGCCTGGTGCAGCACCTCAGCCGGGACGTACCCGGTGACGAGGCGCGTGCCCAGCCCCAGGAGACTGCGGAGGCGGGCGTTCTCGCTGCGCAGCTCGGGGAGAAACGCCGCCGCGAGCATGGCGGAGTCCCGCTGAGCCGTGAGGGCCTCCACGTGCGCGCGGGAGCTCTTCAGGGTTTCGGTGGTTTCCTGCAGCGCCAGGAGCGGCGCAAGGATGGTCTGGCGGAGGGCCTGGCTGAACGGTGCCCGCCAGGCGTCGGGGACACTCATCGCGGCGATGGACAGGGCGACGCACCCCAGGAACACGAGCGTGTCAGCCCGCGATCCGTAGCGGTCATCCTCGATCCTCATCCCCGCCTCAAGTGGTCAGGACGTTGTGGTATTTCTCCGGATCGTCCAGGATCCGGCCCGCTCCCCGCACCACGCAGGTCATCGGATCCTCGTCCAGATGGATGGGGAGTCCGGTTTCCTGCTGGAGCAGCACGTCCAGGCCGCGGATCAAAGCGCCCCCGCCCGTCATCACGATGCCGCGGTCGACGATGTCGCTCGCCAGCTCGGGGGGCGTGATCTCGAGCGCGCGGCGGACCGCGTCCACGATCTGCTGGATGGGCTCCTGCACTGCTTCCCGGACCTCGCTCGAATGGACCCGCACGATCTTCGGAATCCCGGACACCAGATCGCGGCCCTTCACTTCCATTTCCCGCTCCTCCCCCACGGGCGCCGCCGAGCCGATCTGAATCTTGATCTGCTCCGCGGTGGGCTCCCCGATCAGGAGGTTGTAGTTCTTGCGCATGAACTGGACGATGGCCTGATCCAGCTCGTCGCCGCCGGTCCGGATGGAGGTGTCCGACACGATGCCCGACAGCGCGATCACCGCGATTTCCGTGGTACCGCCCCCGATGTCGATCACCATGTTGCCGGTGGGCGTCTCGACCGGCAGCCCCACTCCGATCGCCGCCGCCATCGGCTCGGCCACCATGTAGACCTCTTTAGCGCCCGCCGATTGCGCGGAGTCGCGCACCGCGCGCTTCTCCACTTCGGTGATCCCGGACGGCACACACACGATCACCTTGGGCTTCACGCGGAAGAGATGGCGGTCGATGATGGTCTTGAGGAAGAAGCGGAGCATCTTCTCGGTGACGTCGAAGTCGGCGATCACGCCGTCCTTCAAGGGACGCACCGCGAGAATGCCGTCGGGCGTGCGCCCGAGCATCCGCTTCGCCTCGAGCCCGATGCCCTTGATCTTGCCGGTCGCCTTCTCGATCGCGACCACCGAGGGCTCGTTCAAGACGATGCCTTCGCCCCTGACGTACACAAGCGTATTCGCCGTGCCGAGATCGACGGCGATCTCGTTCGCGGGGCTCCAAGCACCAATTTTGAAGTTCGGCCAGCGTAGCGGCACAGAGCAGTCAGGGCAAAGGAAAAGGCGGGCGCAACTCGAGCGCCCCCAAGCTAATGAATGGCCTAACTGCAAGCAATACTGACGTTTGACGCCACCGCCCTATTGGCGGCAGGGAGCGTGCGGATCGCTCTGCCGGGGACCGTCCAGCGGAGGACGCTGGTCCAGGTTCGCGATAGCCACGGCGAAGTCCCGGGCCAGCGTCGCCACCCGGGCGAGGACGGCGTAGTCGATGTACTGCGCCTCGTCCGTCACCTGGTGGTAGTCGGCGTGTTCTCCACGCGACAGCGCCACCGCCGGAATCCCGTACCGGGCGTAGCTGTAGTGGTCCGCCCGGCAGTAGTACTGCAGGGGGTGTCCGGGAACGTCGAACTCGTAGTTGAAGGTGAACGGCTGCGGCTCGCCGGCGTTCACGTGCTCCAGCAGGTTCCCGAACGTGGTCGAGAGCCGTTTGGACCCCACCACCTCGAGATACCCGGGGCCACCCTTGGGAAGATCGGTGGCGTTCCCCCGTCCCACCATGTCCATGTCCACCTCCCCCACGATCGAATCCCGGGCGACGGTGGGGTGGTCCGTGAACCAGGCCGATCCCAACAGACCCCGTTCTTCGGCGGCGTGGGACACGATCAGGACGGACCGGCGGGGGTGCGGTCCGGTGGACAGCGACCGGGCGACCGCCATCAATCCCACCGTCCCGCTTCCGTCATCGTCGGCGCCGTTGAAAATCGAATCGGGACGGGCCGGATGGGCCCGCCGCAGAGAGTCCCGCATCGCCTTGACCTGGGTCGCCTCGGCGGGGGTGGGCGGCCGCTGGGGGGAGTCGGCGCCCATCGGGCGCACCACGCGGTTGTAGGCGTAGACCGAGTCGTGGTCCACCGGCTTGCCGGCAAAACCCACGTGATCATGGTGCGCGCTCATGGACACGAACTCGCCCCTGAGCGCGGGGTCGGAGCCCGGGAGCATGGCGATCACATTCCGGGCCGGATGCTCGAGAGGCGCCCGGATCCAGCGCAGCGACCCCGACACCGGGGCACCAATGGCGCCCACCTTGGGATTGGGTCCGAAAAGTGTCTGCAACGCCCGCGGCGCGACCAGGAAGCGGGGAGCGGCGGTGGACGGAGCCACCGTTGTGTCGGTGGTGACGGATCCGCCGAGGAACTGGGGGATCAGGTCCGGAGCAAGACGGTCGAACCCCGCCAGCGCCACGCCTCGGGCACCGTTCAGCCCCGGGTGCGCAGGCAGGGCCCTGAACGCGCCGAACATCGACCGCATGCTTTGGATCGAATCGGGCACCGAGAAGATCACCACCCGCCCAGAGGCGCCCGCCGAGTCTATCCAGGACTCGGGCTGGTCGATGCTTCCGCCGTAGACCGTCGGCACGCTCGCGAAGTCGTGCGTCACGGCCGGGCCGAGCGGAAGCAAGTTCCGCCCCGGCGCCCATTGCTCCGAGGGCGTGCCAAAGCGCGAGGCCGTGTCCGCGTAGATGTGCAG
>DATMOQ010000409.1:0-5620 GCA_035568195.1 Gemmatimonadales bacterium | reverse complement strand
GCCTGGAGGGCGGCCCGCCGGGCGGTGTCCGCAATGACGGCGGCCGACTTCGTGCCGCCCCCCGGGCGCATGGCCGACGCCGGGCCGTCCACGCGCGCGAGCACGCGGAGCTCGGCGTCGGCCACCACGACGGTGGTGTGGGATCCGCCGGCGTCGACACCGAGAAAGGTTGTTAGGCGGTTAGTCGGATAGTCGGTTAGGGCGTTCTTCGGCATCTGCGGCTCCTCTCTAATGTTTCACTAACCGACTAAGAACTAACCGACTAACCGACTAAGAACTAACCGACTCAAGGTCCCCACTGCGATCGTGATTCCTGTCCCCAGCGGCACATACCATGGCCACGCCAACCCGGGGAGCCACCGGACCGGGACGCCGATCACCACGGGCAGCATGACCAGCGTGCTGACGATCATCGCCAGGATGACATCGAACTGCCGCGACTGCGCCCAGCCGCTGAGGATGTAGGTGCCGAGGAGCGCGCCGTACGTGATCGACGCCACCGAAAGCGCGAGCTGTACCACCGGCGTGTTCTGGTCCTGAAACGCCATCGCGCCCACGACCAGGACCGCGGTCCAGAAGAGCGTCATCCACCGCCCGACCCGGAGCAGCTGCTGGGGGTCACGTCGCCCCGTCATGGGCGCGTAGAAATCCTGGGTGGACGCGGAGGCCAAAGAGTTTACGGCGGACGCGTGACTGCTCATCGCCGCCGCCAGGATGCCGGCGACCACCAGCCCGGAGAGGCCGGCCGGCAGCTGAGCGACGACGAACGTGGGGTAAATGGCGTCACTGCGCATCCCGGGATGATCGGCGCCCGCCAGCCAGAGGCTCGTTCCCACCAGCAGGAAGAGGGCGAACTGGACGATGATGACGACGCCGGACCCGATCAGGGCGCGCTGGGCGTCCTTGAGGTTCCGGGCCGCCAGGAGGCGCTGCACGATGAGATGATCGGTGCCGTGCGACGCCGCCGAGAGCAACGCGCCACCGGCCACGCCGCCCCAGAACGTGTAGAGCACCTTGAAGGACGGTGTGAAATCGAGCGTGGTGAGCTTGCCCGCCGCCCCCGCGCGGGCGAAGGCCCCGATCCCGCCGGCCGCGTGCGTCGCCACGACCAGGGTGGCGACGCCGCCGATGAGATAGACCGCCAGCTGGATCACGTCCACCCACACCACGGCCTTCAGGCCTCCGACCCAGGTGTACACGAGCGTGACGACGCCGATCGCGAGGATGCCCGCGGGCAGGCTCCAGTGTGTGATGATGGCGAGGGGGATGGCGGTCGCGAAAATCCGGACACAGTCCGCCAGGGCCCGGGTACAGAGGAACACGCCGGACGCCACGCGCCGCGTGACCGTCCCGAACCGATGCTCCAGTCGTTGGTACGCCGTGTCCTGGGTGCCCTGGAAGTATCCCGGCAGGAGCAGGGCGGCCACGCCGATGCGTCCGACCAGGTATCCGAAGGCGATCTGCAGAAAGGTGAGGTCGCCGCGGGCGGCGATGCCGGGGACGGAAATGACGGTCAGGGCGGAGGTTTCGGTGGCCACGATCGAGAACATCAGCGCCCACCAGGGGAGCCCGCGGTGCCCCAGGAAGTAGTCCGAGGCGTCCCGCTGGCGGCCGGCGAGCATCAGGCCGAACGCCACCACGGCGGCGCAGTAGACCGCGATGACGGCTACGTCGAGAGGCCGCACGACACCCGCCGGGGGGAGAAAAAGCGAGGCCCGCGAGATTCGCGGGCCTCATCTGCTACCGGGAGTCGACGCACCAAGGCGTCAGACGGTGAACGACGTTCCGCAGCCGCACCCGCCGGTCGCGTTCGGATTCTCGAACGCGAAGCCCGACTCCTGAAAATTGCTCTTGTAGTCCAGCGTGACGCCGTTCAGATACTGGGCGCTGAACGAGTCGACGAAGACGCGCACGCCGGCCGACTCCAGCACGACGTCGTCCCCCGCCGCCCGCTCTTCGATGTTGAGGCTGTACTTGAAGCCGGAGCATCCGCCCGGCATGACGCCGATGCGCAGCCCCGCCGTCTCCGCCGGCACCTTCTCCTCGGCCATGAACTTCCGCACTTCCTCGGCCGCGCGGTCGGTCAGCGTCAGGGTCATCGGTGTCTGTTGCGTCGTGGTCATCCGTGTTTCCTCCTGTCCCGCCGCAACTTAGGAAGGCGGTCCGGTGGTGTCAACGTCTTACAGCTCCGGGTGCGTCAAGGCCTGCGCCACGAGGTCGGCCACGCGGGGCCGCACCTTCGCGATCCGCAGGTTGGCCCGGGTGGGGTTCACGCGGTTCGACAGAATGATCACGAACAGGTCGCGCCGCGGATCGATCCAGATCGACGTGCCCGTGAATCCCGTATGGCCGAACGCCTCATCGCTCATCCGGGTTCCCGCGCGCGACGGCTGGGACGGCGTGTCCCACCCCAGGGCCCGCGAGGAGCCGGGGGGGAAGTCCTGCCGCCGCGTGAACTCCGCCACCGTCTCGGCGTGAATGATGGTGAGGGAGTCCCAGGCGCCGCCGTCGAGGAGCATGGCCGCGAAGCGCGAGAGGTCGGGGGCGTTCGAGAAGAGACCGGCATTGCCCGACACCCCGCCCAGCCGGTCCGCGCTCTCGTCGTGCACCGTGCCCCAGATGAGCCGGTGCCGCAGGATGGTGTCCACCTCGGTCGGCGCGATCATCGGGCGCCAGCTGGAGGGCGGGAGATACCGGGTCGCCACCATCCCCAGGGGGCCGAACACGTGGGCCGCCAGATACTGATCGAGGCGCTGGCCCGTGATGCGCTCCACTACCTGCTCGCCGATGATGGCGCTCACATCCGAGTACACGAAGGTCTGGCCCGGCGGAGTGGCGAGGGGAGCGGTATCCGCGAGCGCGAACGCGGCGTCGCGGCTCCGGGTGTCCTGCCACAACGGAAGATCGGGTGGAAAGCCCGCCGTGTGAGTCAGCAGCAGGCGCATGGTAACCTGCCCCTTCTGCGGTCCGCGAAACTCCGGGACGTACCGGGAGACCGGGGCATCGAGATCGAGCAGGCCGCGATCGACCAGCTGCATGCACGTCGTGGTCCAGCCCACCACCTTGGTGAGGGACGCGAGGTCGTAGAGCGTCTGCGGTGTGACCGGCCGGCGATCGGTGGTGGAGTAGTGGCCCACTGCGGCGAGGAGCGCCATCCGTCCGTGCCGGCCGATCGCGACGGTGGCGCCGGGGAAGGCGCTGTCGACCTGAGTCCCGAGATAGCGGGTCACGCTGTCGAGCAGCGTGCTGTCGAATCCGAGGCTGGCCGGAGACGCGGCCGGAATTCCGGTGCTCACGGGCTCCGGAACGGCGGGAGCCCGGCACGCGCCGAGCGTCAGGACCGTCAGCGCGACGTACCGGACGCGCGTCACGGCGCCGCCGGGGACAGGGAGATCCCCCACCCCAGGGGGTAGGGGGGCACGCGGATCGGGAGATGCCCGCCGATGGCGGTCTTGCCCAGCAGGGCATCTCCCAGTGCGCGCTCCACCGCCCGGGCGTCACTCCACCCCAGCAGGTAGGAGCGGACCGACGGCACCTGATCGAGGAGGTAAGGGCTCCCGAGGGAGATGAGCACGGTCGGCTTGGCGGAGTCGGTCACCGCGATCAGCCGGGCGAGGGAATCGGGCAGGGCAATGGTGCCGCGGCCGGAGAGCGGCCGCACCACGGAGGTGAAGATCACGGTGGATGCCCGTGCCATCACCACCCGCGCGGAGTCGTAGGAGGCCGGGCCCGACATGGGCCAGAGCCGGAAGTACTCGACGGTGTCCCCACCGGCGCGCAGCTCGGTGGTGAGCAGCTGCCCCACGCTGCCGTTCAGCTCGTCGCCGTACGCCACGAGGGCCACGCGGGAGCGGCGCCGGCGGATGTTCCAGAGCGTGCCCGCGGAGTCCCGCACCAGGGTGAGGCCCCGGGCCGCGATGTCGTTCGCCTGGTCCTGAAACGCCTTGCTTCCCACGATGCCCATGATCGAGTCGAGCGGCACGGTCCGCCGGGCGAACAGGCCGAGTCGGTACTTGGCTTCGAGCACGGCCCGGAGGGACGAATCCAGGCGGGCCGGCGCAATACGTCCCGATACCACCGCCTGGGTCATCGCGGCCATGGCGGAATCGGGGTCGGCGGGCATCAACAGGAGATCGGAGCCGGCCAGGAAGGCTCTGACCGTCGCTTCCCCGGCGCCGTACTTCGTCACGATGGCGCCCATGGTGAGCGCGTCGGTGACCACCAGCCCTTTGAACTTGAGCGAGTCCCGCAGCATTCCCGTGAGAACGGCGTGGGACAGCGTGCCCGGGTCGTCGTTGCCGGTGATGGCCGGCAGGGCGATGTGGGCGCTCATCACCACCGCGACGCCCGCGGCGATCCCGGCGCGGAAGGGGATCAGCTCGAGGGAATCGAGGTGCGCGTACCCGGCCCCGATGAAGGGGAGACCGATGTGGGAGTCGATGCCGGTGTTCCCATGGCCGGGAAAGTGCTTGAGCGTGGCCAGCATCCCGTTGTCCTGCACGCCGTGGACGAAGGCTGTGACCAGGCGCGACACCTGGACCGGGTCCTCGCCGAACGAGCGGGTATTGATGATAGGGTTGAGCGGATTGTTGTTGAGGTCGGCGTCGGGGGCGAAGTCGATATGGATGCCCACCGCGCGTCCCTCGAGCGCGGCAGCGCGCCCGATGGCGTAGGCGTCATCGGGACTGCCAGTAGCGCCCGCGGCCATGATGGCGGGGAACGACGTCCCCCCCACCAGCCGCATTCCCGCGCCATATTCGAGGTCGGCGCCGATGACGAGGGGCACCCGCGCCCGGGACTGGAGGGCGTTGAGCTTGGCCGCGACGTCCAGGGGGGCGCCCACCGAGATGATGATCCCGCCCACGCGGATGCTGTCGATCCACCGGCTGGCCACGACGAACGACGAATCGTCCCGGGCGGTGTAACTCCCCGGCAGCCACGGGACGATGAGCTGCCCCACCTTGTCGTGAATCGACATGGCGGCGACCAGCGAGTCGGTGGGATCCTTGGGAGCGGGAGCGGCGGCCACCGGAGAGGGCGGCGAGGCCGCGGGGCGGGGCGGAGTGCAACCGGCCAGTACGACCGGGACGGTAATGGCGATCGGGAACAGGAGCCTATGCGCGCGCATCATCTCTCATGGTTGACAGGTCTCGCCTTCGCCGTTCCACTCGCGGCGCAGGTGCGCCCCGGGATCGAGGTGCTCGTGACCGATTCCGTTCACCTGGTGCAAGGCCGCCGCATCGGCCTGCTGTCGAATCAGACCGGCGTCGACCGGCAGGGGAACCGGGATGTCGACGTCCTTCGCGCCCACGGGCTCCAGGTGTTGGCTCTTTTCGGTCCGGAGCACGGATTTCAAGGTAAGGAAGACCGGCCCGGCCTGCCCGACGCGGTGGACTCGGCCACCGGTCTTCCAATCTACAGTCTCTACGGCGGCTCAGAGGTCAGGACGCGGGCCGCACTCGAAACCATCGACGTGCTGCTCATCGACCTGCAGGACATCGGCGCCCGGTACTACACCTATCCCGCCAGCGCGACGTCGCTGATGCGGGACGCGGCCAGGCTCGGCAAGCAGGTGGTGGTGCTCGATCGCCCCGACCCGATCGGCGGGGAGGAGATTCAG
>DATMOQ010000408.1:0-16521 GCA_035568195.1 Gemmatimonadales bacterium | reverse complement strand
TTCTTCGGAAGGCCCGGCGTGGGACGCGTCAGATCGGGACTGATCTCGGTCCACGTCTTCGCGGTGTCGGTCGACTTGTAGAGGAACTGCGTCCCATAGTAAAGGGCGTGCGGATCCGCCGCCGAGAGCACGAGGGGCTGGGTCCAGTCGCGCCGCTCGGTCACGCCTTGCTCCGCGGCCTTCGGCGCCGTCGTGCCGGGCACTTCGCGGTTCAGCTCCAGGTCGTACCGGCTCCCCGAGCCGCCGTAGATCACGCCGGGGTGCAGTGGATCCCCGGCCGTGTAGCCGCTCTCGCCACCCGCGCCGATCGGCTCCCAATCCCGCATCGAGATCTGGGCGAACTTACCGCGCGACCGCACCGCCACCGAGCCTGAGTCCTGCTGCGCGCCGGTGACCCAATAGGGAAATCGCGGATCGACCGAGACGTGGTAGATCTGCGCGGTGGGTTGATTGAGCCACGAGCTCCAGGTCAGCGCCTTAGGGTCGGGCGTCTTCGCGTTCCGCGTGATCACCGTCCCCTGGTCCGAGGCCACGATCATCGTATTCGGATCGTCGGGCGAGACCCAGGGCTGGTGGTAGTCGTCCCCACCCGGCGACCCACGCACGGGGACCCACGTCTTCCCGCCGTCGAGGGACCGCGAGACCGACACGTTGGACACGTAGACGGCGTCCGGATCCTTGGGATCCACCACGATGTGCTCGAAGTACCAGCCCCGGCCCCACAGGGCCTGGTCGGCTGACAGGCGAGTCCAGGTGTCTCCCCCGTCATCGGACCGGAAGAGGCCGCCCTGGCGTGGCGTGGTGTCCCGTCCGAATCCGCCCGCCCGCGGAGGAGGCACCGTGGCGCCGGGTTCCGGCACGAGGCAGTCCACCACCGCATAGACTCGCGACGGCAACGACGGCGCGACCGCGATCCCCGTCCGCCCGATCCCCTCGGCGGGAAGCCCCTGCGTCAGCTGCTTCCAGGTATCTCCGCCGTCGGTCGACTTGTAGATCCCGCCCCCCGGCCCATTCGTCGGCGCATAGGTGAACCAGGGCGGCCGCCGCGTATTCCACAGGCCGGCGAAGACAATCTTCGGATTCGCCGGATCGATGGCGACCTCGACGGCGCCGACCGACGGCCCCTTGTCGAGCACCTTCTTCCAGGCCTTCCCGCCGTCGGTCGACCGGAACAGCCCGCGCTCCGCGGAATCCCCATAGAAATGGCCGATCGCGGCGACGAAGACCACGTCTGCGTTGGTGGGGTGCACCGCGATCTTGCCGATGTGGTGGGTGTCGACCAACCCGAGATGCGTCCAGGTCTTCCCGGCGTCGACCGACTTGTAGACGCCGTTGCCGAAGCCCGTCGAATCCCGGAGCGTGGACTCGCCGCTGCCGACGTAGATCGTGTCGGGAGCGGACGGAGCAACGGCCAGGGCGCCGATGGAGGCCACGGGCTGATCGTCGAACACGGGCTCCCACACCCGGCCGCCGTCGATGGTTTTCCAGAGACCGCCGTTGACGGAGCCGGAGTAGAACTCCTGCGGCCGGCCCGGCACTCCGGACACCGCGTCGGTCCGGCCACCCCGGAAGGGGCCGAGCATGCGCCACCGGAGCCCGGAGAAGAATTCGGGAGGGACGGCGGCCGTCGGGGCTTCCACGCCCTCCCGGGCGAACGGCGGCAACGTCCATCTGAGCTTCGGGGCGATCGCGCCGACCACGCCCGCCTGCCCCGCGAGTACCAGGAAATCCCGGCGAGAAGCCACATCCGCTCCTAGAAGTGAGTGACGCCCAGCACGGACTTCGGAATCGTCATATACACGCCCACGTTCTGATCCACCAGCTCGGCGATGTGCAGATCGGCCGCCAGGCTCGCCATCCGGTACGCTTCCATCCGGGACAGCCCCTTGAGCTGCATCAGCATCTCGATCATCTGCTGCGTTGCGATCTGGGTCGCCGTGGTGAGGTCCCGATCGGTGCCCATGGTCATCAAGTCGGTGGGCGTCTCCCCGCGCGGCCACGAGAAGTGCAAGTCCTTACGCACCACCAGCTGAAAACGGCCCAGGAGCGAGGTCTCGATGGCCGTCTGATCCACTTCGCCGTCTCCCTGCGCGGCATGGCCGTCGCCGATTTCGAGCAGCGCCCCTTTCGCGTGTACCGGAATGAAGAGACTGGTGCCCGCTACGAGGGATCGATTGTCCAGATTACCGGCGTGCCGGCCGGGCGGATTGCTCGACACCCGCCCCGAGTCGGGGTCGGGTGCGTCTCCGATGCTCCCGAAGAACGGGTGGAGAGGGATCACCATCCCCGAGTCGAGCCGGGCGACCATGCCCACGGTGTCGAGCTGAATGATCCGGGTGCGCGGCGTGCCGCAGTTCTCGGGGAGAAAGCCCCCGCAGCCGTTGTACGCGTAGGAGATGGCGAAGTGCACGGCGAGAATCCGCACCTCGAGCACGTCCCCCGGCTCCGCGCCCTCGACGTAGATCGGTCCGGTGAGGATATGCCCGCCCGGCCCTTTGTCCGTAACCTGGGCGACGATGTCTCTGAGCGACTGCTGCACGTCGTTGGGCGGGACGCCGGCAGCCGTGAGCCGTTCGGGAGTCGACGTGAGGAGCGTCTCCACGTCCACCGTGTCTCCAGACGCCACGGTGAGGACGGGCTTCGCGCCGGCCCAGTAGTAGCCCCACGCCACGGTCTTTGGAGTTGCAGGCAGGTAGTATCGGTGCTGCGCGGCAACAGCCGCCGGGCTTGCCGACATTAGAACGAGGAGTGCTCGAGTCAGTTCGTGAAGACGCATTCGGGTGTCCACCGAAAAAGTGTGCGCAGTGACGGGACGGGACGGGGCTGCGCAGCGACTGTGCTGTTTTGTCGCGGAGCAGCCCCGTCCCGGCGCGTCACTGGGGAGCCGGCGTAGCTCGAGCCCCCGGCGTACAAGCCGGCCACGTCATCGCCTGCCCGTTCCGCCCCATGGGCATCACATCCCGTTTGACGCGGGACATGAACTCGGGATCCTCAGACGCGAGGTACGCGAGCATCGCCACCAGGGTCGCGTTCCCCTTCACGTCGTCGAACGAAATCTTGTCGTAGGTGTCGCGGTTGGTGTGCCACGTGTAGAACCCGTAGTCCCACTGACCCGAGCCCAGCCCGAACCCCGGCGCGCCGCACATGACGAAAGACGCGTGGTCGGTGCCGCCGCCCCCGGGAATCCCGGGAAACGTGAACTTGATGTCGCGGGTCAGGTCGGCCGGGATCTGCGAGAGGTACCGGGCCAGATTGCCCGTCGCGGCCGGATATCCCGAGGCGCTCATGCCCTCGATGTGCCCGGTGCCGTTGTCCTGATTGAACAGGGCCTGCAGGCTGTCGACGATGGCCTTGTGGTCGGCGACGAACCCCTTGGAGCCGAGGAGCCCCTCTTCCTCGCCGCTCCAGTCGCCGATGAGAATGGTGCGCCGCGGGTGCGGGTACACCAGCGACAGGATCCGCATCGCCTCCATCATCATGACGGTCCCGGTGCCATTGTCCGTGGCTCCGGAGCCGCCATCCCACGAATCGAAATGCGCCGAGAGCATTACGTATTCGTTCGGGAGCTCACTGCCCTTGATGGACGCCACCACGTTGTAGACGGGTACTTCGCCCCGCGCCTGCGACTCGGCCGCCAGCTCCACGACCGGACCCTGGTGATGCGCGGCCAGCCGGTACAGCAGCCCGTAGTCCTCGCAGGACACGTCCACCACGGGGGTGTGGTCGACGTAGGTGTCGAAAATCTTGTCCACGCCCCATCCCTGCGACCAGTAGTTCGAGATCACGCCGGCGACGCCGGCGGCTTCGAGCCGGCGCGCGAGCGAATAGTGTCCGTACCGGTACTCGTAGCCGGTGTGCGCGATGCGGTCATTCCAGGCCTGCTGCGCCACCTGACGCCGCGCCTTCATCGAGTCGTAGACCGCGGGCGACGCCCAGTGCTCCCAGCTCGTATCGGGCCGGCAGGTGGGCTGGGGAAAAGAGACCAGCACGAACTTGCCCTTGGCCTGCGGGAGCCAGGCGACGAACGCGTTGCTGTCCGCCACATCCGGAATGGCGATCACCGGAGCGCGGACCGCTTTTCCCTTGGGCGTCCCCGGGCTCCAGGCGAGCATGGTGCCCTCGAGCGACCGCACGCGCGGGGCCACCAGGTCGATGTGCGAGGTCCCCCGGCGCCATCCGCGCCAGGTGCCGTACTGCTCCTTCTTCGCGTCGAGGCCCCAGGACTGATACGTCCTCACGGCCCAGTCCTGCGCCGCTTCCATGCCCGGAGATCCGGTCAACCGGGGACCCAGCGAATCGAAGAGAATCTGGGCGAGTGATTCGGTGTGCGAGCTGTCCATCCCCAGGGCCCAGATCCGGCGGAGCACGGGATTCTCGACCACGAACCCCGATGCAGGAGGGCCGAATTGGGCGGCGGCGGGCGTCGAGCCCAGGAAGCTCAGAACGGCAAGGGTTCCGCAGGCGGCGATGCGACGGTACACGGTGGACTCTCCTGGCTTAGAATTGAAACGGATGCCCGAACTCCCCGACGTCGAAACCTATCTCGCGGCGCTGGCCCCCCGGGTCCTGGGTCGCCCCATCACGGGACTCCGGATCCGGAGCCCGTTCGTGCTCCGGACGGTGGAGCCGCCGGCCACCGCGGTTCCCGGCCACACGGTGCAGACGTTGCGACGACTCGGCAAGCGCATCGTTTTCGGACTCGACGGCGACCTGTTCCTCGTGATCCACCTGATGGTCGCGGGACGGCTCAAGTGGAAGGCGCCGGGCGCCGCACTTCCTACGCGCATCGGGCTCCTGGCGCTCGACTTCGCGGATGCCTCTCTCGTCCTGACCGAGGTGAGCAAGAAGCAGCGGGCGTCCCTTCACATTCTGCGAGGGCACGAAGCCCTGGCCGCGATGGACCCGGGCGGCATCGACGTTCTGACCGCCGACGTCCGCAGCTTTGGCGCCACGCTCACGCTCGAGAATCACACCCTCAAGCGCGCCCTGACCGACCCCAAGCTGTTCTCCGGCATCGGCAACGCCTACTCGGATGAGATCCTCTTCGCGGCACGCCTGTCGCCCCTGGCCCTGACCTCCAGGCTCTCGTCCGAGGAGATCACCCGGCTCCACCGGGTCACCCGGGAAACCCTGACCACCTGGACTGAACGGCTCAAGTCCGAGGCGGGTGGCGACTTCCCGGAGAAGGTGACCGCCTTCCGCGAGGGGATGGCCGTCCACGGCCGCTTCCGGAAGCCCTGCCCCGACTGCGCCGCCCCCATCCAGAGGATCCGGTACGCGGAGAACGAGGTCAACTATTGTCCGAAGTGCCAGACCGGTGGCCGGGTACTGGCCGACCGGGCCATGTCCCGGCTCCTCAAAGAGGATTGGCCCCGGTCCCTGGAAGAACTCGAGGCGCGAGGCATGACCTAGGGAGCGCTAGCGGTCGTGTGAGAAGGTGAAGGTCCAACCGAAGCCAGTGTCGAAGGTCGCGAGGTCCGGGGGCGTGGTAATGCCGAGCCGGGACAGGAGCGTCGCCCCGGTGGCCTGCACCGTCGCGGTCCCGAAGCGGCGGTTGGCCCATTCCGGTCCTCCGAACGTCCCGTCCGGCCCTCCCGACAGGAGCGCGCCGCGCAGGGCGAAGTGGGCAGTCGAATCCCCCAGAGTCGCGCTGGCCTCGACCTTTCCATCCGCGGTTTCGATCACGAAGCGGGCCCGGCGGACCCCGCCGGAGGAGTCGGCCTGCAGGATCACCGGACCGGTGGCCGTGGCGAAGCCATAAAGTTTGAACATCTCCGTGACCGGCGCGGCGGCGGGGCCATACGCGAACGGCGTCGAGCTCCAGCGCAGGTCCGCCGGTTTGGTGGAGTCGACGCGGGGCTGGAGACGAATGATCGCCGCGCCCAGCGCCACCGGCCCGGTGTTGGTGCCGTCGATGGTGGAGTGCGGACAGGTCGTCGCGAAGAGCAGGACCAGTCCTTTGCCGTCCGCCCGTGGCGCTACGGTGCCTCGCGTCCCAACCAGCGCCTGGAGCTTGGGCGCATCCACCCACCAGCCCACGGTGAGTCCCGTGCACGGCGCCAGGGTATCGGTGACCCAACGCGCGGACTTGCTCTGTGACGACAACGGCGCGGTCATCACGCTGAGGACCAAGCTGAAGGCTGACAGCTGACGGCTGACGTCTCTCACACATTCTCCTTAAAAGGAGTCCCCACGATCACCGTGACGTTGTCCGTCCCGCCACCGTCGAGCGCGTCCTGCACGAGCGTCTGACAGGCCTGCTTGGCCGAGGTCATTTCCTTGAGCCGCCGCGCGATCTGGTCGTCCGAGACGTGCTTGGTCAGGCCATCACTGCAGAGCAGCCAGACGTTCCCGCGTTCGTTCCGGGTCTGGGTCACCACCGGCGCGTTCTGCCCGCCACCGATCGAGCTCGACAGCACGTTGGCGAGCGGCGTGCGCGCCGCGTCGGTGCGCGAGAGAGCGCCCTGGTCGAGGAGCTCCTGGGCCATGGTCTGATCCCGCGAGATCTGGGTCAGCTCTCCGCCGCGGCACAGGTAGCACCGGCTGTCTCCCACCTGCAGCAGATAGACCCTTGGCCACACGCCCAGCCAGAG
The DNA here is from genome assembly GCA_035568195.1 of Gemmatimonadales bacterium. Taxonomy (GTDB): domain Bacteria; phylum Gemmatimonadota; class Gemmatimonadetes; order Gemmatimonadales; family GWC2-71-9; genus 40CM-2-70-7. Next base: position 9,928 of record DATMOQ010000408.1, on the reverse strand, counting down.
CGTGAGCGTAGTCGCCATCCCCTTCAGCTCCCGATCCTGATCGGCCCGCGCCAGCACGTCGCCGTGTACCCGCCGGGCCCCCTGCTCCAGGTTCTGGCGGAACAGCTCATCGGTGGTGTCTGTGGCGTAGTAGCACTCCGCGCTCGACACCACGTACTGCGTGATGGCCGAGAGCGCGAGCTGACTCGCCTGTTCTCCCTTCGGTCCGCCGCCCACGCCGTCCGCGACCATCGCGAGGAACGCGACCCGCTCGTCCGGGGAGCCCAGGTCGGCCGAGAGGGGCAGGCTGGTCTGCAGCACCTGCAGCTGCTTGCGCAGCGACCCCAGCAGGAAGTGATCCTGATTGTTCTTCCGGACGAGCCCCTGGTGGGTCATCCCGAAAACGTCGATCTCGTCGTCCTGGGGCTTCCGGTCGTCGCTCACCGGGTCGCTCCGGCGGCGGTCTCGGCGCCCGCGCCGGCGCCCCGGTACCGAGCGCCGTCGTGCGACCCGACCGCGGGATGCCCGGCGCAGGCCAGGATTCCGGATAGCAGCGGCAGGAGCGCCGGCGGAAGGCAGCGGAGGGGTCGCAGGGCTCAAGCTCTCGTGGACGTGGCCCGGCAATACTGCTCCCCGCCCGCGACCCCCGCTAGGGCGTGGCTTAGATTCCCCCGATGCCCTCACGGCCCACGGAAACCGCCCTCATCGTCGGCGCCGGTCCCATCGGTCTCGCCTGCGCCATCTCGGGCTCCCGCCGGGGCTTCGATCCGCTCGTGATCGATGCCGGCGCTATCGCCGAGTCCATCGTACGCTATCCCATCGGCATGACCTTCTTCACCACGCCGGAGCGGCTCGAGATCGGCGGGCACCCCCTGGTCTGTGCCGGAGCCAAGGCCACACGCGAGGAAGCGTTGAAGTACTACCGCGGCGTGGTGCGCGTCGAACAGCTGCGCGTGCGAACGGGGGTCCGACTGGTGCGGGCGACTCCGACGGGAGGGGCCCTCGAGTGCACCGTCGCCACCCGCCTGGGCGTGGAAACGCTGCCCGTCAAACGGCTCGTACTCGCGACCGGGTACTTCGACCATCCGAATCTGCTGGACGTCCCCGGCGAGTCGCTCCCCCACGTGTCCCACTACTTCGACGAAGCCCACCGCTCCGCGGGGCTCGACGTGGTGGTGATCGGCGGCAAGAACTCCGCGGTCGAGGCCGCGCTGCAGCTCTTCCGCTCCGGCGCCCGCGTCACCCTCGTGTACCGCGGCGCGGCGCTGCCCGCCAGCGTGAAGTACTGGCTCAAGCCGGATCTCGAGAACCGGATCAAGGCGGGCGAGATCGCGGCCAAGTTCGGCGCTGCGGTAGTCGAGATCACCGACCGCGACGTAGTGCTGGGCGGCGGCGTACGGCTGGCGGCGGATCGCGTCTATGCGCTGACCGGCTTCCATCCGGACTTCGAGCTGTTCCGCAGCGTCGGAATCGGGTTCGACGAAGCGACGGGTCGCCCGAAGCTCAACCCCGACACGCTCGAGACCACCGTTCCCGGCGTGTACCTCGCGGGGTCGGTTACCGCGGGCCGCAAGATCTCCGAGGTGTTCATCGAGAACGGGCGGTTCGACGGGGAAAAGATCTTCGGGGATCAGGAGGCGCGGGTAAGGGCGGAGCAGAAGTACTCCGAGGTGCTGCGGCCGACGGGAGAGTGAGCGCGGAAAGCCCTCTCGGATAACCCCGGGGCATGGCCCCGGGGTTATCCGGGCTGAAGGGCCTACTCCCCCGCCCTCAGCTCCCGCACCCACACATTCCGGAACCGCACCGCATTTTCGTGGTCCTGCAGCGCGATCGGAAGCGCGTCCGCGTGCGGCTTGTACACCGCCACGGCGCCGTGCACCGTCCATCCGGTGATGTCCGTGTTGTCCTGCACCAGCACGCCGTTGAAGAACACCGTCACCCGGGCGTCCTGCGTCACGTTCCCGCTGGCGTCGAAGTGCGGGCGATGGAAGATGATGTCGTACGTCTGCCACTCACCCGGCGGCCGCGCCGGATTCACGAGCGGAGGGGTCTGGCCATAGACCGCACCCGCCATCCCGTCGGCGTAGGTGATGTTGTGGTAGATGTCGAGCACCTGGACTTCGTAGTGGCTCATCAGAAAGACGCCCGAGTTGCCGCGCTCCTGGCTGTCGCCGTGCGGCGGCGTGGGCGGAGACCACTCGACGTGGAGTTGGACGTCCCCGAACGCCTGCTTGGTATGGATCCCGCCGGAGCCCGGCACCACCTGCATGTAGCCGTCCTTCACGATCCACTTCGCCGCCCCCGAATCCTTGTCGGAAGCCCAGTTCGCCAGGCTTTTCCCGTCGAACAGCACGATGGCGTCGGACGGCGGAGCGAGCGGCGCCGGCGCGGGGCCCACGGTGATGGTCGGGGGCTTGGGGCGATCCATGGAATTGGGCGGCCATTTCCCCTGAGCCGCCAGCGACGACGCTCCCATCACCACACTGACCGTCCACCCAACTAACCGTCTAACCGTCCGTGTCATGGCTTCCACGTTCCTTTCGCGACCGCCGGAATGAACGACTCGATGTCCTTCGGAGAGAAGTCGACGGTCCGCCCCTCCTCCGCGCTGCGATAGGCCGTCATCAGCATCTGTACCACTTCGAGCCCGTCGTCGAAGGTGAGCAAGGGCTCTTCCTTCCCCAGAAACACCCGCACGAAGTGCCGGTCCTCGGCCTCGTACCCGTAGGCCGCGGCCTCACTCGCCACCACCGGCATCTGCCCGATCTCCGCGTTCTGCTTCTCGACCAGGTCCTCGCCGCTCTTGCCCTGCACCTCACGGCTGAAGAACAGCTTGAGCCCCGAGTCGAGCGTGTTCCACGACATCGAGTACTCGGGCCCGAGCAATTCCGCGGAGAGACGCAGGCCCGCGCCGACGAAGCTCCAGGACGTGGTGGCCTCGCCCAGCACCTTTTCTCCTTCAGGAGTCTGGAACTCGATCATCACACTCGCGAAGTCTTCGGCGGGAGTCCGGGCGTAGTCCACTTCCTTGCCCATCGTGTCTGCCAGCTTCTTCGCGTACGCGGGCCGGCTCCACTTGAGACTCGCGATGTGCCCCGTGATCCGCACCGGCCTGACGCTCGACGCCGGCGCGCCCGGCGGCGTGAGCAGATGCCGCACCATGAGCGCCGAGTGACACATCATGTCGTTCAGCACCCCGCCCCCTTGCAGCTTCCCCTGCCAGAACCAGGGCATGTGCGGGCCGGAGTGCTCCTCGGCCGCGCGGGCGAGGTAGGGGCGCCCGGTGAGCTTCGCGCCCCGGGCCCAGATCAGGTTCTTCCCGGTCTCGACCTGGGGCGCGAACCGCTGATTCTCGAGATAGCCGTGTCGGAGTCCGGCCCGGTTCACCAGCTCCAGCACCTTCCGTGCTTCAGCCACGTTGCGGGCGAGCGGCTTCTCGCAGGCGATGCCCTTCAGCTCACCTGTGCCGCGGGTCACCGCATCCACGATCTCTTCGACGTTCGCGATCCGGGCGTGATTGGGGCCGCAGAGCCAGAGCGCCTCGATTGCGGGATCGGCCACCATCTCGGAAATCGACCGGTAAGGCTTGGCGTCCCCCACGTCGAGCTGCTTCGCATACGCCGCCGCTTCGGCCGCGCGGGCGGCGTTGGGACTCCAGACGCCGCGGATGTCGGCGTCCCGCACCGCCTGGAAGCCCAGCATGTGAAAGCGCGCGTTGAAGCCCGAGCCGATGAATCCGATTCCCAGGCGGCCGCTCATGAATAGCGGACTCCCAGTTTGGCCAACGCCTCCGGCGGACAGCCATTCCACTCGGCGACGAACGTGTTGCCCAGGTACCGGAGGTCGTGCACGCCCATCCGGCTCGAGTAGAAGCCGGACGCGGTGAGGTCACGGAAACCGGTGAAAAATGCGGCACCCTGGGCGTCCTCCGGTTTGGCTTTCTTCGGCCAGGCGATCCGGTCCAGCAACCCAGTCCGCTCGGGGGCGGCGCCGTCGACAAACGTCTTGCCGAACGTCTCGCGCGACGCGGTATCGAGCCAGGCCAATCCCCCGCGCACGGGGGTCTGCAGGTTCTTGTCGTCCACGCACATGAAATCGATGAAGGCGGGGACTCCGGCCTGGGTGGCGCTCCCCGAATGCTCGTCCGCGGGGATGATGAGGTCCACCAGCACGCCCACGGTGCGCCACTCGTGCGCCGTGAAGAACTTCGGCTGAAAGGGAGGCCCGCCGGCCAGGGCCTCACGGGCCAGCGCCGCCGCTTCGCGCACCGATTCGGGCGCCCAGCGGAACGCCGCCGCCACCGGGGCCACCGCCAGGAGCCGGGCGGCATCGCGGCGATTCATGGCCATCAGAGGGCCCCTTTCTTCATCTGGTCCGATACGTAGCTCGAGGTCCGCAGGGAGAGCGCGAGGATGGTCCAGGTCGGATTCTTGTCGGCCTGCGTCACGAACGGCGACCCGTCGGCCACGAACAGGTTCTTCACGCCGTGCACCTGGCAGTGCGCGTCCACCACGGAGCTCTGCGGATCATCTCCCATCCGCGCGCCGCCCAGCTCGTGGATGATGCTGCCGCCCGTGGCCAGACCAAAACCCTGCTCCCTCGTGGGCATGGGATCGAAGACCGTGCCCCCCATCGCATCCACCAGCGACCGGAACGTCTCCTGCATGTGCTTGCACTGGTTGTACTCGTGATCGGTCCATTTCCAGTGAAAGCGCAGCACCGGGATCCCCCACTGGTCCACCGTTCCGGGATCGAGCTCGCAGTACGAGTCATCGTTGGGAATCATCTCGCCGCGGCCGGAGAACCCCACATAGGCGCCGTAATACTTCCGGTAGTCGGCCTTGAGCGGCTTCCCGTACCCGCCGCCGCCGGGATAGGCCTCGATGCCGCTCAACAGGCCGTTCATCGGCACCGACGTCCCGCCCCACACTTCGATGTGGTAGCCGCGCGGGAAGTCGAGCCCTTTGTTGTCGAGCCACCAGGGCATGTACACATGCATCCCGCCCACGCCGTCGTGATTGTGGGGAACGTGGTCTTCCATCTTCGGGATGTATCCGGACACGTCGGTGCCGGTGGTATCGGTCAGGTATTTCCCCACTTTCCCTCCGGCATTGCCCAAGCCGTCGGGGAACAGGGTGGACTTGGAGTTCAGGAGCAGGCGGGACGTTTCGCACGCGCTCGCGGCGAGCATCACGACCTTCGCGCTCACGTGCCGGTCGGCGCCCGTGGTCCGGTCGATGAAGCTCACGCCGGTGGCGCGGCCGCTCTGGTCGACGGTTACTTCGCGGGCCATCGCGTGCGTCACGAGGGTGAGCCGCCCGGTGGCCAGCGCGGGGGCGATGAGAACGTTGGTGGACGAGAAATTCGCGTTGACGGCGCACCCCCGGTTGCATTGCCCGCAGTAGTGACAGGCTGCCCGACCGTTGATGGAGCGCGTGAGAATCGAGAGACGGGAGGGGATACAGGTGACGTGCAGCCGGTCGGCCGCATCCTTCACCATCAGCTCGTAACAGCGGGGTTTGGGCGGCGGCAGGAACAGCCCGTCGGGCTCGTTGGGCAGCCCTTCGCGGCTGCCGAAGACGCCCACCAGCCGGTCCACCTGGTCGTAGTACGGCGCCACGTCGTCGTAGCTGATGGGCCAGTCGTCACCCAGTGCGTCGATGGACTTGTGCCGGAAGTCGTACGGACCGAACCGGAGCGAGATGCGCCCCCAGTGGTTGGTGCGGCCCCCCACCATGCGGGCCCGCCACCAGCGGAAATTGTTCCCCGGCGCCACGGTGTACGGCTCGCCATCCAGGTTCCATCCGCCCAGGCAGGCGTCGAACTCGCCGAAGGGGCGCTGATGCGTCCCGGCTCCGCGGCGCGGCGTCTCGTAGGGCCAGTGCAGCATGGCCGAATCCTTGGTGTTGTCCCAGGGACCCCCGGCCTCGAGCACGATGACGCGGGCGCCGGCGCGTGTGAGCGCGTACGCCGCCATCCCGCCCCCGGCCCCCGATCCCACGATGCACACGTCGTACGACTCGTCCCGCCGCATCCGCCACCCTCGAGCGCGTTGTCGCCCGAAGCTAGCGCGGAATCAGGCGGAGTGGCAACGTTCCCGCCCATGAGCGACTTGACGCGGCGCGACTTCGTGCAGCAGGCGAGCCTCTTCGCCGGCGGCTTGATCGTCGTGCCCCCGCTGCAGACGTCCCGCACGCTCTCCTTCCGCGCCGACGCCGCCGACGTCTCGCTGGGAAACGACCTGATTACGGCCCGCTGGCGGCTCACGGGCGGCGTGCTGCGCGGGCTGTCGCTGGTGGATCTGGGCTCCCACCGGACGCTCGACCTGCCGGTCGAGGTGGTCACGCTCGTGCTCCAGGACGGGTCCACCATCCTGGGCTCGGAGCTGGCCGCCCGCGCCCCGGTTTACGAGCGGCTCCCCGGCGATCACCGGGCGGCGCGGTTCGCGGATCGCCTCCCCGGCCACCAGGTCACGGTCGAGCTGACGGATCCCGCCTCGCGAGTCGCCGTCTCGTGGCGCGCCATCCTGCGCACCGACTCCCGGTATCTCCGCCAGGAGGTGACGGTGCGCGCCCTCGGCGGCGACCTCCCGGTCAAGGAAATCCGGCTGGGGGACCTGACCCTGCCTGAGGCGAGGATCTTGGGGTCCGTGGCCGGCTCGCCCGTGGTGACGAGCGGCTGGTTCCTCGGGTTCGAACATCCCCTGGCCTTGCACACCGTGGCCGATGGGCGGGTGCGGTACGGTCTGGCCCGTGAGCTGCCGCTCCGGCCCGGCGCCCCGGTCACATGCTCCTCGGTGGTCGGCGCGGTGACGCCCGGTCAGCTGCGGCGCGACTTCCTGCTCTACCTCGAGCGCGAGCGGGCCCACCCGTACCGCCCCTTCCTGCATTACAACTCGTGGTACGACCTCGGTTACTTCAACAAGTACGACGAGGCGGGCGCCCTGGGGGTGATCGACGCGTTCGGCGTGGAGCTGCACCGGAAGCGCGGCGTGACGCTCGATTCGTTCCTGTTCGACGACGGCTGGGACGATCCCGAGACGCTCTGGCACTTCCACGCCGGCTTCCCGCACGGGTTCAAGGCCATCCGGGCCGCCGCGGGGAAGTACGGCGCCGCGCCGGGAGTCTGGATGTCTCCCTGGGGCGGCTACGGCAAGCCGCGCGACGAGCGGGTGACCTACGGGAAGACGCAGGGATTCGAGACCAACGAAGGCGGGTTCGAGCTGTCGGGCCCGAAGTACTACCAGCGCTTTCACGAGGTCTGCCTCGACATGATGCGGACCTACGGGGTCAATCAGTTCAAATTCGACGGCACGGGCAACGTCTCCCACGTGTTCCCCGGGAGCCTGTTCGACTCGGACTTCGACGCCATGCTCGCCCTGATCGCGGATTTGCGGACCGAGAAGCCCGACTTGTACGTCAACCTCACCACCGGGACCTATCCGTCCCCCTTCTTTCTGCGTTCGTGCGACTCGATCTGGCGGGGTGGCGAGGACCACGAGTTTGCCGGTGTGGGGTCATGGCGGCAGAAGTGGATCACGTACCGGGACGCCGACACCTATGCCGGGATCGTCCAGAAGGGGCCGCTCTTTCCACTGAATTCCCTGATGCTGCACGGGATGATCTACGCCCGGCACGCGCACAACCTGGACACCGATCCGGGCGGGGACTTCGAGTCCGAGGCGCGGGCCTACTTCGGGACCGGCACGCAGCTCCAGGAGATGTACCTCACTCCGTCCCTGCTCTCGGCACAGAACTGGGACGTGCTGGCCGAGGCGGCGCGCTGGTCGCGGTCCCGGGCGCCGGTCCTGGCGGACACGCACTGGGTGGGTGGCGACCCCGCCAAGCTCGAGCCGTACGGTCACGCCGCATGGACGCCCGCGCGCGGGATCCTGAGCCTCCGGAATCCCTCCGACAAGCCGCAGACCTTCCCGCTCAAGGTGGCCGAGGCGCTCGAGTTACCTGATCACGCCCCCCAGCGGGTCATGTTCCGGCACGCCCTGCGCTCCGAGCGCGCGCGCCCGTCCATCGACGCCACGGCGGACCAGACGGTGGAAATCCCGCTGGCGCCGTTTGAGGTGCTTACTCTCGAAACCGTCTGATAGACTCGATCCATCCCCGCGCGTTCACAGGCCGAGGCCTGTGCCCGACACTTCGTTGCGCTTGAAGCGCAGTGCTTCACCGGGCACACTCTTTAGGGTGTGAACGGTCAGGGTGCCCTTTCTATCTGATTTTCGCATCCCAGTTCAATAACGCATTCCACACCAGCGGAAACTCGTGGTGGTTCAAATACCGGTGCAAGGCATCGAACGTGAAGGCCACGACGCGTCCTGTCCCCACCGGCACGTCGAAGATCGCGCCCTGGCCCAGGATCTCATTTTCGTTTCTCACCATTCCGGAGACCACGTAGGCGCTGTCGGACGCGGGCTTGTCCTTCTTGTCCGCGGCGGCCGCAGGTCCCGTCTCCGGCATGCCGAGCATGGGACCCTCGTCCTTCTCGGCCTTGATCCCGGCACCGTACTGGAGCACCAGCATCGCGCTGTCCCGCTGATCGACTTCGAAAAGCGGGCCGTTGCCCCGGAAGAGCGTGAATTGCTCCGGGAACCCGTAGAGAATCGGGGACGCCCGGCGCCGGCTGCGGGCCCGCACCACCGACCCCGGATGAAAGAGGGCCCCCGCCGCGTGCGGTGACAGGGCCCGGGCGATCCCGCTGCCCGCGGCCATCACGGTGGATGCGCCCAGAGTGACGAGCTCCCCGCCCTGCTCCGCGAACTTCTCCAGCTCGCCCAGCCCTTCGAACCCGGGCCCTCCGGTGACGTCCGGCGACGACTCCGGGGCCCCTAGCGCCGGGGTCTCCGCCGTCTTGAGATAGGGCAGCGGCCCCCACTTCGCGTCGATCCCGTGGATCCATTCGGGGAGACCGCCCCGCGCGTTCGGCACCAGGATCACGTCGAACCGCTCCCGGAGCCGGCCGCGCTTCAAGTCGTCCTTGTCGATGGGTGTGTACGGAATCCGCAGGTGCTCGAAGGTGTACCGGGACCAGCCTTCGTCCTGCGTGTCGAGCCAGGTGTGGTAGATGGCCACCCGAGGCGTGCGCAGCTCGTGGCGCGGGACCGCCGGGAGAGCGGCAGCCACGAGGGGAAGCGCATAGTCGCCCGCCAGCTTCGCGGCAGCGCCCGCCGACAGGCCCTCCCAGATGACGGAACCGATGGGGAACGTGTCCTTCCCCACGGTGAACGAACTTTCGGCCGCCCAGGCGCGGGCCGCCGGCCGATCCGCGCGCAGGGCGTAGAGCGCGGGCAGGAGCTCTCCCTGGGCCCGGTACGCCATCACGTACGTCGATCCCGAGCCGACGACCGTGCCGGTGGCCGCCACGGTGTCCTTCAGGAGCTCGAGCCCGGTCCAGTGGAACACCGACGTGTCGTTCACGCCCGCCACGCTGACGCCATAGAGATCCCCGAGCGTCCAGGCGACGTCGTCGTACGGCGGATACTTGGCGGAGGCGGGATAGGCCGTGCGGGCCAGGAGATTGGCTACGAGGTCCCCGTAGGGCTGGTCACGAAGGATCACGAAGTCGCCCGCGGAATCCCCCGCGGTCCGGCGCCTGATCTCGATCGCCTGCCGCTCGAGCTGGTTCACGAGATACGCGGCGCGCTTGGGGTCGCGCTGCCGGGCGAAACCCGGAATGACGTACGCGTACGGCTTTTCGGTCCTCGCCCGGGCGATGCTGTTCGCGCCCTTCTGCCAGAAGTTCCGGAGCAGCTGCGCAGCGTTGTGGGCCGTAAAGGTGAGGGACGCCAGCACGCCCGCTTCCATGTAGTTCACGTTGTCCCGCGCGGACCACCGCACCTTCCGCGTCGGAGGCGACGGCCGGTACCACTGCCGGCTCGTGACCGAGTCGCCCGCGTAGGCTTCCTTCGAGAGGTCGCGCTCGTAGGTGCCGGCGCCCG
>DATMOQ010000407.1:0-2227 GCA_035568195.1 Gemmatimonadales bacterium | reverse complement strand
CGACGTCGCGCGACAAGCTGACAATGGTGTCGTACGAATGCGGCGTCATGCCGCGGGGACCCATCGCCCGCCAGGACCATTCCACACGTCCCTGCAGCTTGAGGTGCTGTGTCATTCCCGTGTGAACGGAGAACACCTCCTCGCCATTCAGGTCGCCACTCACGTCCACCGTGGGCCAGTCCGGTCTCGGCTGCTGGGAACCGTCCAGATGCAGTGAGACGTCAAGTAATACCGTGGTGTCAGTCGCGGTCACATCGACGCGCTTGACCTTCACCTTCGCCTTGGCCGTCGCGACGTTCGAGGGCTCATAGTCATACGAGATCCTGGTGGGGAACTCGACCTTCCACGAGTCACCCATCCCCACGGGGTCCTGCGGTAACGGAACAACCCTCCCGAGCGCCAGCGCCCGCAATCCGGCGAGAATGGTGTCCTGGCCCCCCACCGAATCGAGCCAGCGGCGGCGATCATCTGTGCGGATCTGAAAATCCGGTATGGAGCCCATCGATTGGGGCGCTCTTCCTCCAGGCATCAGGTACAGCGCCGAGTCGACCCGGGTGGTGAGGATCTTCACGCCGGACGAGTCTGTCAGAATCTCTTTCACGTAGAGAAGTACCTGCCGACCGGCTCTCTCATCCCGAAGCGCGTAGGAGTACGGAGACCCCGTCACCAACCCGTAGCGCAGCAGGTACTTCGGTGCCTGACGGAGCCCGACGGCGACGGGCAGGAGGAAGACGAACAGCGCGACCGACCTGGTCTTCATGGGTTCAGCCTCCTGGATGACGGGTCAATACGGCTCCTCCGAAATTGGACTGAGCGGCGGCACCACGCGCCGCTCCCGCGGCACCTCCGCCGCGATCTTACTCCCCAGCGCGGCCCGGAAGTAGGCCAGGACGTCGTCGGGCCGGGCGCGGCGGACCGCGGCCAGCGCGCGCCGGACATCCTCCTGCTCCCGCGACGATACCAGGTCCTTCAAGGCGTTCGGCTTCAGCCGGCGGTCGATTTTCATCAGCTGCCGCACGATCGCGTCTTCGAACGGCAAGTCCTCGGCGGGAGGGAAACGCTCCACGCCGTCCCTTCCGCGCATCATCGCGGGCCGCGGGAAGCGGACGAAAATGGGCTGCGTGAAGTGCGGGTGCCGGACCATCAGCTCCCCCACCGGCAAGGTCGCCAGCTTGATCTTGGTGGCGGGCGAGAGCACCTGGTAGCCCGGCGTGGCCAGCTCGTCCGCGTCCATCCGGCCGAACACCTGCGTACCCGCGTTCCCCACCACCCGGCGATGCACCTGGGACCGGAATTGCTCCGCCCCGAAGAGTGCCAGCCCCAGGTACCGACCGCGCTCCGAAATGTCGAGCAGCATCCGCTTCACATGCGTCTCCGGCCCGTCCCCGGAAGCGTACTTGTTCAGCTCGTCGACGAAGACCACCACCACGTCCACACCCAGATTCCGGTGCTCCAGCCGCTCCCGGAGCTTCGAGACCACCCGGGCGAACACCAAGTCCTGGCCCAGCGGGTCCACGTTGGCGACGTCGATGACGTATACGCTCTTGTCCTCGAACGCGCCCCAGGGCAGGTCGCCCACCGCGCCGTCATCCGTGACCAGGCCCTTGCAGCGGGTCGAGATGTTGGACAGCCGGTTGCGGACCTTGCGAATGGTGGCGACGTGATGGGTCCGCCAGGTGTCGCCCCGGTCCGAGTCCTCCACGCCGCGCAGGACGGCCCGGAAGAACGCGTCCAGATCCGCGAAGGTCTCGACGCGATGCTGTCCCGCGTAATTGTCGTCGAAGTCCTGCCCCACCACGCGGTCCTTCAGAAAGTCGATCAGCGCGTCGGCCTTGGCGTCGATGTCGTCCTTGTTGAGCAGCACCTCGGCAAAGTCGAGCGCCTCCCTCAGGCCCCACACCAGGGGCTCGACGTCTCCCACCAGGTCGGGGTGGGTGCGCAGCGTATTGAGATTCACGCCGTCGGGCTTGAAGGGCGCGTAGTAGCGGACCCGGCGGAAGGGCTCGGGCGCCACGCCCAGTCGCTCGTACCGCCGCCGGTCCTCGTCCTGCAGCTCGCCGGCCCGGTCCAGGAAGCAGAGGTCGGGTCCCTTCACATTGAAGCAGACGGCGGCCACGCGTCCCCGGTGCGCCGGGAAATGCTGGAAGATGGAAGAGAGCAGGAATTCCACCGCCGAGGTCTTGGTGGCGAGGCCTGAGATCCCTGAGATGTTGAGGTGTGCCGCTTC
>DATMOQ010000406.1:0-2179 GCA_035568195.1 Gemmatimonadales bacterium | reverse complement strand
GATCCCATTCATCACAGGATTGTCCTTGCGGCCACCGGATTCCCCAAGGAAGAGGAAGGGCAGGCACCAGAGGCAGGACAAACCATCTAGACGCACAGATGGTGAGCAGAATTGGGGGGCCAGGAAGGCGACTTCCTGGCCCCTGTTCTTTGGCCCCTCTACATTCTGGCTATGTCAACTCGCGACAAGCTCGAAGAACTCCAGCGCCGACGGGCCGAGTCCGAACAAGGGGGCGGCCCGAAGCGCATCGATGCGCAGCACAAGAAGGGGAAGATGACCGCGCGGGAGCGGCTCGACGTGCTCCTCGATCCCGGCTCCTTTGTGGAGCTCGACCGCTTCGTCACCCACCGCATCACCGACTTCGGACTGGCCGACCAGAAGATTCCCGGTGACGGCGTCGTCACGGGATACGGCCGCGTGGATGGACGGCTGGTCTATGTGTTCTCGCAGGACGCCACCGTATTCGGCGGCTCTCTCTCCGAAGCCCACGCCGAGAAGATCTGCAAGGTGATGGACTCGGCGCTCAAGGTGGGAGCGCCCATCGTCGGGCTCAATGACTCCGGAGGCGCCCGGATTCAGGAAGGCGTCGCCTCCCTGGGCGGATACGCCGAGATCTTCCTGCGGAACACGCTGGCCTCAGGCGTGGTCCCCCAGATCAGCGCCGTCCTGGGGCCCTGCGCGGGCGGCGCCGTCTACAGCCCGGCGCTCACCGACTTCGTGTTCATGGTGCGCGGCATCTCGTACATGTTCGTGACCGGCCCCGACATCGTGAAGACCGTGACGCACGAAGACGTGGACTTCGAGGGCCTGGGCGGCGCGGACGTGCACGGAGGCACGTCGGGCGTGGCGCACTTCGTCTACGACGCCGAGCTCGAGGCCCTCGCCGGCATCCGGACCCTGCTCGGCTTTCTGCCCCCCAACAACCTGGAAACGCCCCCGGCCAAGGCTTCCGCGGATCCGGCGGACCGGCGCGAGGAGGCCCTGCTCGACGTCATCCCCGACACGCCCAACAAGCCCTACGACATGCGGGACGTGATCACCCGCGTGGTGGATGACGGGGATTTCTTCGAGGTACAGAAAGACTACGCCGGCAACCTGCTGGTGGGCCTGGCCCGCCTGGGGGGACGCCCGGTGGGCATCGTGGCCAATCAGCCGGCGGTGCTGGCGGGAGCCCTCGACATCGGCGCGTCTCTCAAAGGCGCGCGCTTCATCCGGTTCTGTGACGCCTTCAACGTTCCGCTGGTGACGTTCGAGGATGTTCCGGGGTTCCTGCCGGGCGTGGCGCAGGAGCACGGGGGCATCATCAAGCACGGGGCCAAGCTGCTCTACGCGTATTGCGAAGCCACCGTCCCGAAGCTGACGGTGATCACCCGGAAAGCGTACGGCGGCGCGTACGACGTGCTCTCCTCCAAGCACATCCGGGGCGACTACAACGTGGCGTGGCCCACGGCCGAGATCGCCGTGATGGGCGCGGAGGGGGCGGTGAAGATCCTCTACAAGGGCGAAGCGAGCGAGGCACGGATTCAGGAGTACCGGTCCAAGTTCGCACACCCCTACCAGGCGGCCTCGCGGGGATACGTGGACGACGTGATCGACCCCCGGGACACCCGGCCCCGACTGATCGACGCGCTGACCGCGCTCGCCACCAAGCGCGACAAGAACCCCCCCAAGAAGCATGGCAGCATTCCTCTTTAAGGCGCTGCTGGTCGCCCAGCTGGCGCAGAGTCAGGTCCCGTCTCCCGAGTCGCTGGCCGTGCTGACGGCTCGGGTCGCGCGGGACTCGGGTGATGCCGCCGCCTGGCTGGCCCTGGGACGCGCCCAGCTCGGGGCCGCGGCCGCGTACCACACGCACGCCGGTCCCCCGGATACCGCGTGGGCCCGGAATACCATCGCGTCCGCGGAAGCGGCATTCGGCCGCGCCGCGGCCCTGCGTCCAGGGCTGGGGCTGGGCGATTCGGCGGCGACGTTTCGCGTGCTCGCGCGGGCCGACCTGGCGGCGCTCGCCTGGGAGCTGAACGACACGGTGGCGGCGGACTCGGTGTGGCGCGCGCTGCCCGGCGGGGTACGGCTGCCGCCGGTGCTCGAGGAGATGGCGGAGAACTTCCTACGGGCGTGCCCTCAACACGCGGTTCTCTTGACCGACAACGAGATCGTCACGGGGGCCACCGAGTACCTCCGG
>DATMOQ010000405.1:0-10124 GCA_035568195.1 Gemmatimonadales bacterium | reverse complement strand
AATTCCGGGCTCCAGCTCCATGATCCCTACCGACGGCGCCGGGCGGTCGAAGCGTTTGGGGCCCGCCGATCCCGGATTCATCACCGTCACCGTCTTGTCCACCAGCTCGAGTACCGGCTTGTGCGTGTGCCCGTACACGATGATCTCGGCCCTGGGAAAGGCCTGGTGCAGGAGCGCCGGCGTGGGAGGCGAGCCGAGCTGGTCGCCATGGGTCACCACGATGTCGAACCCGTCCAGCTCCACCTGCGCCGCCTGCGGCAGCTTCCGCCGCAGCGACGAGCCGTCGGTGTTACCGAAGACCGCAGTGACGGGCGCCAGAGCCTCCAGCTGCACCAGAATGTCGGCATCGCCCACATCCCCACCGTGCAGGATGTGATCGACCTGCGAGAACACCTCCAAGACCTCGGGCCGCAGAAGGTTGTGCGTGTCGGAAATGATCCCAAGCCTCAACGGCCGCCCCCCCACCTCGGCGCGACCTGAATCTCCAGGCCAAGATGGTCGACGATCCGCTGCACGATGAAGTCCACCAAGTCGCTGACCTTGTCCGGCCGGTGATAGAAGCCGGGCGCGGCCGGGAGGATGAGCGCACCCGCCTCGGTGGCCAAGGTGAGGTTGCGGAGGTGCACCAGGGATAAAGGCGTCTCGCGGGGCACCAGGATGAGGGGCCGGCGCTCCTTCAGTGCCACGTCCGCTGAGCGCTCGATGAGCGAGCGGCTGGTGCCGTGCGCCACCGCGGCCACTGTACCCATGGAGCATGGGCAGATCACCATTCCGGCGCTCTTCACCGAGCCCGAGGCGGGCAGCGCCCCGCGATCCTTATCGTCGAAGACCTTCACCGAAGACCAGTCCCCGCCGGTGGCCCGGGTCAGCTCCCGGTCGTCCTTCACGCCGCACTCTTCGGTGAGCAGACGCCACCCGTGCGACGAGATGAGCAGCCAGGTGGGTACGTGATTGGTCGCGAGGACTTGAAGCAGCCGCACCGCGTACGGCGCGCCGGAGGCGCCGGTGATGGCCAACGTCACGGGCAACCGGTCCATTAACGCCCCCTCCGATTAGGAGTCGGAGAACGGACTGGATGGCGAGTGGGGGAGCGGGGAGCGGGGAGCGGTTTGCTCCGCTGTGGCGGGGGCCGCCTTGCCCCGACTCCGACTGCTCCCCGCTCCCTGCTCCCCCTCTTCTTCATAGCACCCGATCCACCAATGCGCCAAGGAACACCGTGATCGAAATGATCCCATTCATCGTGAAGAACGCCGCATTGAGCTTGGACAGATCCCCGGGACGCACGAGCTGATGCTCCCAGGTGATGATAGCTGCGGCGAGCCCAACGCCGACATAGAAGGGCCAGTGGAATCCCGCTCCGATCCCGAACCCGACCAGCGCCAGGATGGCGACGCCGTGCAGGACCTTGGCCAGAAAGATCGCGGGGCCCGCGCCGAACCGCACCACCGCCGAGTGCAGGCCCTCGCGGCGATCGAATTCCTCGTCCTGCAACGCGTAGAAGATGTCGAACCCGCCCACCCACGCCGTCACCACCACCGCGAGCACCGGGAGCGTCCACCAGGGCTCGCTCCAGCGGCCGGTCACCGCGATGAAGCCCGCGGGCCCCGAAATGGCGTCCGCCAAGCCGAGCCAGAGATGGGACGACCAGGTGAATCGCTTCGTGTAGCTGTACCCGGTCACGGCGACCAGGGCGATGGGAGAAAGCGCGAAGCAGAGAGGATTGAGCGCCCAGGCCGCCCCCTCGAAAACCACGGCCGCGGCGATGACCGAGGCCCAGGCCTCCCCCAGGCCGATCCGGCCCTGCGGCAGGTCGCGGGAGGCGGTGCGGGGATTCCGGGCATCCAGGTCACGGTCGGCGATGCGGTTGAACCCCATCGCGACGAACCGCGCGGCCGTGAAGGCCACCACCACGAGGACCACCTGCCGCCAGGACACCGGCGCGGTCCAGGAGGCCGCGACGGCGCCGATCAGGGCGAAGGGAAGCGCGAAGACGGTGTGCGGGAGCCGGACGAAATTGGCGTAGCGGACCAGGAGTGAGTCGCCGCCCAGGGTCTGTCGCTCAGGAGATGGAGATGCCAAGCTCCCTCCACATCGCGTCGACCCGGGCCTTGGTGGCGTCGTCCATCACGATCTTGTCGGGCCACTCGCGGGTGAAGCCCTCTTCCTTCCACTTGCGCGTCCCGTCGATCCCCATCTTCGAGCCGTACGTGAACCCCCGGCTCGCATGGTCGAGTACGTCGATGGGGCCCATCGAGAACCGGACGTCCCGCTCGGGATCGATGTGGTTGAGCGCCACCCACCACGCCTCCTTCGGATCCCGGACGTTGACGTCCTTGTCCACGACGACGATCACCTTGGCGAGTGACATCAGCCCCTGCCCCCAGAGCCCGTTCATCACCTTGTATGCCTGCCCGGGGAACTGCTTGTCGATGCTCACGAACACAAGGTTGTGAAAAATCCCCTCGGCCGGCATGTGCAGGTCCACCACCTCCGGAAGCGTCAGCCGGAGCAGCGGCAGGAAGATCCGCTCCGTCGCGTGCCCCAGCCAGAAATCCTCCATGGGGGGGCGGCCCACGATAGTGTGCGGCCAGATCGGCTCGCTCCGGCGGGTGATGGCGGTGACCTGCACCCTCGGATACAAATCCGCGAGCGAGTAGAACCCGGTGTGGTCCCCGAAGGGCCCCTCCATTACCAATGCTTCACCGGGATCGATTTGACCCTCGATGACGACCTCCGCTTCGGCCGGGACCTCGAGGTCGGAGGTCAGCGCCTTCGCCAGCCGGACGGGCTCGCGCCGCAGGAATCCCGCGAAGAGGTACTCGTCGATCCCGGGCGGCAGGGGGGCCGAAGCGGCGTAGATGCTCGCGGGATCGCCGCCCAGGACGATGGCCACGGGCATGGTCTCGCCCCGAGCCGCCATCTCCCGCCAGTGCGCGGCGCCCACCTTGTGCCGCTGCCAGTGCATGGCCAGCGAGTCGCGCCCCACCACCTGCACCCGGTACATCCCCACGTTGCGGGCGCCCGTAACCGGATCGCGGGTCACGACCTGCGGGAGCGTGATGTAGGGGCCGCCATCCTGCGGCCAGCAGATGGGCACCGGCAGGCGCCCGAGGTCGATGTCGGCCCCCTTGAGCACCACCTCCTGGCACGCCGGTCGGCCACTGGCCGATCGCGGGGGAAACTTGGTCAGCTCGGCGAGCTTGGGGAGCATCGCCAGCTTGCCCAGGAGGCCGTCGGGGACCTTGAGATTCACCAGCTCGCTCACGCGGGCGCCGATCTCGTCGAGGCGGGTGACCCCCAGCGCCAGGCACATCCGCCGTTCGGAGCCGAAGAGGTTCACGGCCACGGGGTGCGGCGAGGGCCCCCCGCCCGCCAGCGTCGGGTGCTCGAACAGGAGCGCCGGTCCGCCCCCCGGCGACTTCATGCACCGGTCGGCGATTTCCGTGATCTCCCGGTCGACGGCGACGGGCCGGTGGACGCGCACCAGCTCGCCGACCGCGTCGATGGCCTCCAGGAACTCCCGCAGGTTATCGAGTGCCACGGTGCAAGGCGCAGATGCCGCCGGTCAGGAGGTCGTAGCGTACGTCCCGGAAGCCGGCGGCTTCCAGGCGATGGGAAAGAGCGTCGGGATCAGGAAAATTGAGCACCGACTCTGGCAGGTAGGTATAGGCGTCCGTATGTTTCGACACCGCGCGACCGATCAGCGGCAGGAGCCGCCTGAAGTAGAAGAGATAAGCCGCCCGCAGGGGCGCGAAGCGCGGCGTAGTGAACTCGAGGATGACGAGCCGGGCGCCCGGTTTCAGGACCCGCCGGGCTTCCGTGAGCCCCCGATCCAGGTCCGCGAGATTGCGAACCCCGAAGCCCACCAGGGCGCCGTCGAATCCCGCGTCGGGAAACGGCAGCTCCAGGGCGTCGGCGCCCACCGGGCGGATCCGCGTGGATTTTCCGCGCCCCCGCTCCAGCATGGGAATCACGAAGTCGGCCCCGATGATCTGCCCCCGAAACCCGTCGGCGGACGCCAGGGCCGCCGCCAGGTCGAGCGTGCCGGCGCAGAGGTCCAGGTAGATGCCGTCAGGTCGCCGCTCCCAGTCGAGCCGGCGCACGGCGCGGCGGCGCCAGCGGCGGTCAATGTTGAGGCTGAGCAGGTGATTGAGGAAATCGTACCGGGGGGCGATCGCGGTGAATACGCCGCGAACGTAGGAGCGCTTGCCCTCTCCCCCCGCGCGCATCACGTCCGACTGAGGAGACGGCGCCATAGGCGGAAAAGATAGGCCCGGCGACCTGACCGGCGCCAGCGACCAGGAGGTGGTCCGCTGGGCCCGGGAGGGTTTTGAACCCGCGTTCCGCGAGCTGGTGCACCGGTACGAGCGACCGGTGTTTTCGCTCATTTACCGGATGGTGCGGGACCGCGCCCTGGCCGAAGACCTGGCGCAGGAAACCTTCGTCAAGGTCCTCAACGCCATCCGGAGCTACAAGCCCGAATACAAGTTCTCTTCCTGGATTTTCAAGATCGCGAACAATGCGGCCATCGACCACCTGCGCCGCCGCCAGATCGACACCCTGTCGCTGGACGGGTCTCCCACGGCCCGGTCGCCCGAGGAAATGCACGCCAGCGCGCCCCAGCTGGGCGACCAGACCGAAAGCCCGCTCGACGAAGTCGAGTCCCGCGAGCTGGGTGGCGCCATCGAGCGGGCCATTGCGCGCCTCCGGCCCGAATACCGCTCGTGCATTCTGTTACGCCACGTGGAAGGCCATTCCTACGAGGAAATCGCGAAAATGCTCGACCTTCCGCTGGGCACGGTGAAAACGTATATCCATCGGGCGCGTAATGAGTTGCGGGTCTATCTGGAGGGGGCGCGTGAGTGAAACCAGGCAAAACCACCACTCGTAAGAGAACCCTATGAACGAACGACTGCAGACCCATCTGACCCCGGAGGAAGTCGAGCTCTGGGCCACCGGCCTTCTCAGCGCGGCCCGCACATTCCATCTCACGGAATGCGCCGAGTGCCTCGCCGTGGCTGAACGCGAGCGCAAGCTGCTGGTCGAGCTGGCGCAGCTGAAGCGGTTCGCCCCGTCGGCGGAGTTCGCCGAGCATGTGCTGGCTCAGGTCCGGATCCCGACGCCTTCCGGCAGCCATAACGGCTGACCGGATCAGGGTCCTGGTAACGGCGAGGGCGGCTGGGGTGTGATTCCCTCGCCGCCCTCGTCTATTCTCGACGTCTAGGCGTCTGGCCGTCTAGTCTTACGCCCTCACTTCGGCTCCGACTCCCACGCCCAGGAGTCGCGCCGCGCTGCCGCCGCGGACGGCGACCTCCACCTCCCCTACGCTGCCCGCGTACGCCACCAGCTGACCGGGCTCCACGTCTCCGAACGTCCGTTTGAGTGCGCCGACGTCGTTTCCCTCCACGACGATCCGCACGCCCGGGTCCACATCGTCGGCGGGGATGTTCGAGACCAGCGTGCCGAACCGGTCGACGTAGATCACCTCGCCCAGCAGGGCGACGCCGTCCATCCGGGGCTCCGGCAAGGGCGTGCGGCGGGCGTCGGTGACCGGGTCACCCAGATCGTCCAGGGACACGCCCATCGCGAGACGCGCGGCCGCGGGCGCGAACACGTCGCGGGCGTGGAAGGTCGGCGCGGCGGAGGGAGTCACCGGCAGGGATACGAACTCCGCGGTCTCCGGAAGGGACGACAGCAGTCCGTTGTCGGGCGCCACGAAGAGATGCCCCATGGCCTCGGCCGCCAGCGCCCGTCGGGGCGTGCCCACCCCTGGGTCGACCACGACAAGGTGGACGGTACCAGCCGGGAAGCGTCGCCAGGTCCTCGCGAAGAGATACTGCCCCGCCCGCACGTCGCCCGGTGGCACCTGGTGCGTGATGTCGACCAGGGTGGCCTCCGGCAACGCCGTGAGAATCACACCCTTCACCTCGGCCACATAGCTGTCGGCGGCGCCGAAGTCCGTGAGCAGTGTGATCAGAGACGCCATCAGACGACTCCGGCCGTTCGCGGGCGCCAGCCGCCCCAGATCCAGAGCCCGGTCATCGCCACGCCGCGAAGGGTGGCGGTGAGCGAGATGGCCCACCAGATCCCCGTCACGCCCCAGAGGCCCGACCACCAGGCGGCGAGCGGAATGCGCGCAAAGGTGAGACTGGAGCTCCACACCATGGGCCAGAATGTATAGCCGGCGCCCGCCAGCGCTCCCTCCAGGATGAGCTCGAAGGTCTGTCCCACCTGCGCCATGGCGATGATGCGCAAGTACCCGGTGCCGTTCGCGATCACCTGCGGATCCATCGTGAACAGGCCCACGAAGAACCGGGGCACGAGCAGGCACGCCAGCGCCGTACACGTGGTGACCATGAGCGCGTAGCCCACGGTGTGCCACGTGGCGCGGCGCGCTCGTGCCACGTCCCCCGCCCCCAGGCTCTGTCCCACCAGTGCCGCCGCCGCCAGGGTGAACCCCGTGATCGCGACGAACCCCACGCCCTCCACCTTGTGCCCCACGCCCAGCGCGGCGAGCGCCGGCGTCCCGAACCGCGAGGTGAACCGCGTCAGCCAGATGTAGACCAGCGAGAAGAGAATCCCGCTCGTGGAGTAGGGCAGGCCGATCCGGATGATCTTGGGCGCAGCGCTCCAGTCCGGATCCCGGAGCCTGATGTGCCCGCGCCGGAAGGCGAGCCCCAGGAGCACCAGGCAGGCCACCCCCCGCACCATCACCGAGGCGAGCGCCGCACCCTCGACCCCGAGTCTCGGAAACGGGCCAAGGCCGAGAATCAGCAGCGGGTCGAGCACCATGCTCAGGATGACGGATCCCGCGAGCACGAGGAACGGTGTCTTGGTATCGCCGGACGAGCGGAAGGTGGCCTCGAGGGCAAAGAATCCGAAGACGAGCGGCGCGCCCAGAAGCCAGGTATGCAGGTACGCATGCCCCAGGAGGGCCACGTCCGCGGGCACCCGCATCACCTGAAAGAGTCTTGGCAGTACGGCGAACGCCGCCGCGGTCGCCGCGAGCCCGGCAATGAGCGCCGTGAACAGGGCCGCGGCGGCCACCCGGGCCGCCTCCTCCGGCGCCCGTGCACCATGGCGCCGGGCGGCGAGCGCCACCACTCCGACGTCCAGCATTTCGGCCAGGTTGAACATGACCCAGACCGTGAATCCCGCGGTCGACACGGCCGCGAGAGCGGCGGGCCCGATCAGGCGTCCGACCCACATGCTGTCGATGACGTAGAAACCCGTGTTGAACGCCATCATGGCGACGGTGGGAGCGGCGAGGCGAAGGATGGTGGGGCGCAAGGCTCCGGTGGTCAGCCGCCCGGCCGGCGCGAGGACTGGCTCGCTCACGGCGGCACTTCGGTCAGGAATCGGGTGAACACGGGATTGGCCGGATATCGCGCCGCCAGATCGACCACCAGGGTCCGCGCTTCGGCGCGCAGCTCCAGTCTCCGCGCTTTTTCCCGGTTCGCTTCGCGGACCATGGCGGCTGCGAGCACCCAGGCGGCTTCCACGCGGGCCAGGTCTCCGGTCTTCGCTACCCGTCGCAGGTCCGCGATGCCGACGTTCGCATCACCGGAGCCCAGGCCGATGATCTTCGCGAACAGCCGGGCCAGGGCACCGGCGCGCGCCAGTCCGTACTGGTAGACCCCCAATCCCAGGTAGCAGTCCTCACAGCTCGAGTCGGCCGCGAGCACCAGCGCGTACGCGTCGCGCATCGCCTTCGCGTCCTTGGCGGCGCCCAGCGAATGCCCGTGGAGGTCCTTCTCGCGGGCCCGGTACCCGAGGGCGGTGGCCAGCCAGAACCGCGCCGAGTCGGCGCGGGCCCGTCGGATGGCCGCGCCCAGAAGGGAGTCGATGCGCCCCGCCTCGAAGTCATCCGAATCCTTGGCCTCGGCCCACCAGATGTAGGCCGATGCCTGGAAGATCAGCGCGGCGGGGTCGAGGGTGTCGCGGGCGGCCAGAGTCTCGAAGTAGTGCGCGGCTTCGGGGAAACTCCCGGCGTACAGCGTGTCGAGGCCGGACCGAAGATCGGGGCGCTGAGGGTGCTGCAGGACCACCAGGAGAAACGGAAGGAGCCTCACTTCAGCGCGGCCGCCACCCGGCGGGCTACGTCGCTCAGGGCCTTGGCGGCGGGAGACTCGGGGTCGGCCACGACGATCGGTCGTCCCGCGTCCGCGTGCTGCGGGAGGCGGGCCTGCAGGGGAATCTGCCCCAGGAGCGGGACGCCGAGCTCCGCCGCCAGCCGTTCGCCGCCGCCGGACAGGAAGAGCTCGGATTTCTCGCCGCAATGCGGGCAGACGTAGTAGCTCATGTTCTCGATCACGCCCAGCACGCGCACGCCCACGCGCTCGAACATCTTCGCCCCGCGGAGGGAGTCCCCCACCGCCACCTCCTGCGGCGTGGTGACGATCACGGCCCCATGCAGGTGAATCGATTGCGTGAGCGAGAGCTGGGCGTCGCCGGTGCCCGGCGGGAGGTCCACCAGGAAGTAGTCCAGCTCCCCCCACGCCACATCGTTGAGAAACTGCTGGATCACTTTCATGATGATCGGCCCCCGCCAGATGGCGGGCGCGTCGCGGTCCACGATGAAGCCGAGCGACATCAGCTTGACGCCGTGACCTTCGAGCGGCTGGATCTTGCCGGCCGTCACGGGGGGTTTGTCGAAAACGCCCATCATCCGGGGGATGTTGGGACCGTAGATGTCCCCGTCCATCAATCCCACCCGGAATCCCTGGGCGGCGAGTGCGGCCGCGAGATTCACCGAAACCGTCGACTTCCCGACCCCGCCCTTTCCGGACGAGACCGCCAGCACCCGGCCCATCGAGGGCATTTCCTTGGCGGTGGGGGGTGGCGGCACATTCGCCATTTCCGGCGGGCGCGGCCCCGGCCCCTGCGCCGACGGGCGCGGCGCCCCGGGGTCGGCAATCGTCATGCGGACGTCGGTCACGCCGGAGACCGCCTTGACAGCCCGGCGGGCGTCCCGGGCGAGGGTGGCAGGGTCATCCCGGCCCAGCAGGAAGGTGAACTGCACCGCTCCGCCCTCCTCCACGGTCAGGTCCCGCACCATGCCGGCGGCGATGAGATCCCGTCCCACACGGGGGTTTTGGAGGGCGGCGAGGGCGGCGGTGACCTGCGACTCGAGCTCGGTAGGCGTCACGGCGGGAATCTAGCGGGAGCCGCGCGGGGCGGGCAACGTTATCGACACCCCATCAATTGGAGCCCGCCGTGCGTCGCGCCGCCGTCACCATCGCCGCCCTCTCGCTGCTGCTCGCCGCCGTCCGACGTCCGCTCGACAACGGACTGGCCCGCACGCCGCCCATGGGCTGGAACAGCTGGAATCACTTCGCGTGCGACGTCAGTGACCGGCTCATCCGCGAAACGGCGGACGCGATGGTCTCGAGCGGCATGCGGGACGCCGGGTACCGCTACGTGATCATCGACGATTGCTGGCAGGTGGCCCGCACCAAAGACGGCACCATCGTCGCCGACTCGGCCCGCTTCCCGGCCGGGATCAAGGCCCTGGCCGACTACGTCCACTCCAAGGGGCTCAAGTTCGGCATCTACACCGACGCCGGCACCGAGACCTGCCAGGGACGCCCCGGCACGCTGGGACACGAAGCCCAGGACGCCCGCACCTACGCGGCGTGGGGCGTGGACTACGTGAAGGAAGACTGGTGTCACGCGGCCGGGCTCGATGCGCCCACACAATACGGCAAGTTCAAAGACGGCCTCGCCGCCGCCGGCCGGCCCATTGTGCTTTCGCTGTGCGAGTGGGGATACAACCAGCCGTGGAACTGGGCGCCCAAGGTGGGCAACCTCTGGCGCACCACCGACGACATCTCCGATTCCTGGAGCTCGATGCTCGGGAATCTCGATCAGTCGGCCCAGCACCCCACCGCCGCGGGGCCGGGCGCCTGGAACGATCCCGACATGCTCGAGGTGGGCAACGGCGGGATGACCGATGACGAGTACCGGGCCCACTTCTCACTCTGGGCGGTCCAGGCCGCGCCCCTCATCGCCGGCAACGACCTCCGCTCCATGAGCCCGGCGACCAAAACCATTCTGGAGAACGCCGAAGTGATCGCGGTGGACCAGGACTCCCTGGGCGTGCAGGGCGTGGTGGTGTGGGAGCC
>DATMOQ010000404.1:0-2565 GCA_035568195.1 Gemmatimonadales bacterium | reverse complement strand
GGGTGCTATACGTGTAGACCCACCAGTTGGTCGGTTGCCGGGACGGGGGAAGATTTCGGTCCCAGTAAAAAAATGTTCCAACTGGTTCCTTAGACCACCATTCGGGGAACATGGTGAACTGAAACCCTTGGCCGTTCATCCACCGGCCGATCTCGCGGCCCGGAATTCCGTAGGCCCCGTAGAATGCGCACGGACCGATTCCTCCCATCAACCAGCGAAACAGACTCGTGGAATCATTGTCAAAATGGTGCGCGCTGAAAAGCCGCCGTCCCATGAACCCTTCGTGAATGACCGCCAGGCACATGTCCCGGTGCAGGGAATCGGGGAAGAGGTAGGTCGGCGCGTCCCCCCGGCCCAAGGTGGGAGTGTTGGGGCCCGCCTGACTGGCCGTGTCCCGCACGATGACGAGGGCCACGGCCACCTTGAATCCCTCGGGCGCCGCCTGCCGCCACATTTCCGCGAGATACCGGTTGAGCTCGGTGCGCTGAGCGGGCGTCGAAGGCCCATCGATCATCAGGAGGGGCGCGCTGCCGCCGGCTGCACGCGCGCTGTCCACGGGTCGAGCGAGTTCGTTCCGATACGACTCCAGCCGCCACCGCCCCCAGGTATTGCGCCAGACGCCCGCCAGTCTCGCGGCCTCCGCCGTCCACCGACTGCCCGTCGGAGACGGCTGGTCCCGTGGCGGCGCCAGCGCCCCGCCTCCCGCCACAAGGCCCACGGCCGCCAGGAAGCAGGCGGCCAGGGTTCCGCCAATCCACCGCCTCAGCTCAGTCGCCACCGCGTGCTCCGAATCGCCCCGATCGCGATCAGCCCCACCCACCCCAGCGTGACGATGGCGCCGCGCAGGGGAATGCCCTGCACGGCGGGCCGGGCGGCGATGATCCGGGCCCGCCACTCACCCACGACCTTATCGATCGGCGCGTGGGCGGCTCGTTCGAGCCGGGCGATGACCGGGGCGGTCGAGTCCGCCATCAGGCGGTCGTAGGCGTCGACGCCGCCGAGGGACAAGGCCGTGGACACCAGGAGATTGCGCGCCTGCGAGCTCAGCGGTTGGGGGACCTGGCCCGCGCCGATCCCGTGCAGAAAACCCACGCAGGCCGAGTCGACGTGATGGTCGACGCACAGGGAGTAGGTGGCGAGGGCCGTGGGCTCGAGCACTTGGCGGGACCGTGCGCCGGCGACCGCCGTGCGCCGCTGGAGCGCATCAAAGGCGGTGAGATAGAACTCGGAATCCTCGGCCAGTTGGAGTGCGGCCGAGCACCCCGCCACGCTTCCCTCGAAGCAGCGGGTCGCCGCCGCGGCGCCGGCGGTGACCAGCTGCACGTAAACGGCGCTTTGTTCCGCGGCGGTATCGAACACCGGGCGGACGGTGTTGCCGAGCCAGGACGAGAAGCGACGGTCGACGCGCGGCTGTCCCGCCAGCCCGAGCAGCGTGCGCTCGAGCTCCTCCGTCGAAACGTTTTTGCGAATGCGGCGGGCGCTCAGCACCGTAATCGGCTGCCGATTGGCAAACATCACGGCGAGGCGTATTGGCTGGGAGACCAGCACCGTCGCCTCGCCGGCGTAGGTGCTCGCGAGTATCGCCCACGCGCGCCGGGCTGCCTCGCGCAAGGGAATCGAGTCGGGAAAGTCGGCAATGACCATCAGGTCGCCGGCCTTGACGGGATTCTCTCCGCGCAGCGCCGCCGTGGCGCGGGTCTGCCGGCCCACCTGCCCGCGACGATCCTCCCGGAGCGTTTGCTGCACCTCCGCGAAGGTGTTGGCCTCCCGCCAGAGCGCGAGCAGGCTGTCCGCACGATGGTGCAGGCGCGCGGAATCGAGCGCCTGGCCCGACAACGCGGTCGCCGTAAGAAGCGCGGCGAGCACGCCGCCGGCCGCCCGGCGATCACACATCGACGAGCATCCAGCGGCCAGTGAAAATCGCGAAGGGCCCTGGCGCCGTCAGGAGGACATTGACGATGGGCATCAGGATGTTGGCTTCGCTGCCCGCGGCGGACAGGAGGACCTGGAATACGACGAGGGCGGCAACCGCTCCGAGAATGGTTCCGGCCGTTCGCGCCGTGCCCGAGGAGACGGAGAAGAACAGGGTGAAGGCAACCACTGCCGCGAGGGCGAAGCGGACGGACAGCCCGAGCGGATACGCGTGCAGCCCCGTGGGCAGCGAGGCCGTGCCGCTGGCGAGGAGCGTGCCCAATGTCAGGCCAATCACGGGCGCGGCGAGCAGAGTGAGCCCGGCCAGGTACCGGTAGGTGACCAGGCGCCAGCGGGGGATCGGCAAGGCCAGAGCATAGACGTGCCGGCCCCGGTGGTCCGGCGTCCACAGAGTGATGGCCAGCAGGACACCGAGCGCGCCGGCGAGGGTGGGGTAGAGCACGCCCCACGATTGGACGTCACCGAGGAAGCTCGCCGCTTCCTTGTGCTCGAGGTTGGCCGCGGAGCCGCGCACCGAAAAGAGCGGGATGGCGAAGGCGGCCACGGTGGACAGCGCCACGATCAGCCGCGTCCATCTCCACTGCTGGAAGAGGATGGCTCTAAACACGCGACGCCTCCGATCGCGGAACGCGG
>DATMOQ010000403.1:0-4248 GCA_035568195.1 Gemmatimonadales bacterium | reverse complement strand
CGCGGCGGGCAGGTCGGCCCGGCCGTCGAGGTAGTCGGCGATCTCCGAGAGATTCCCCGCCCCCAGCACCCTCAGCCCGCTCACCACGCCGGCCTCGGCCAGATTCTCCCGGGGCAAGATCAGGGCGTCCAGGCCGGCAGCGCGGCACGCCAGCGCCACCGGGAGGGCACCGCGGACGGGTCGGACGGCGCCTTCGAGACCGAGCTCGCCCAACACGGCCACGGCGGCAAGTCGCTCACCCGAGATCTGCTCGGTGGCCGAGAGGACCCCGAGGGCGATGGGGAGGTCGAACGCCGACCCCGACTTCTGGATGTCCGCAGGCGCGAGGTTGATCGTCACCCGCTTCAGGGGAAACGTGTACCCGGTGTTGGCGATCGCCGAATAAACCCGGTCGCGCCCCTCCTTCACGGCCCCCTGCGGGAGTCCGACGGTGACGAAAGTGGGGAGGCCGTTGGCGATGTCGGTTTCGACGTCGACCAGGTAGGCGTCGATTCCCAGAACGGCGGCGGAGCGGACGCGGGCGAGCATCGGCACAGCGTACGTCATGAAGGAGCTAGCCAGATAGGCGGATGGCCGCCCGGTGGTGCGGAATTACGCGGGAGGGTCAGCTGCGCACCCCATTGACCTTAAGACGAAACACTTCCTAGGAGCGGGACCAGTCCTCATTGGGGGCGACAAATGTGCGATCCGAATCCCCCTGCCCCCTCGACGGACGCGACCTAAAGCGGCCTACGTCTGAGACGGGGACTCGGTAGATTCGATAGGACTCGATGACGCGAGGTGTTAAAGAGGAACGAGCCAGATAGGCGGACGGCCGCCCGGCGGTGCGGAATTACGCAGGCAAGGTCACCGGGTCATCACGGGCAGATACTTGATCCAGGGCCCGACCGCCTGTTTGTACTGCTTGGTCATCACGCGCGCGATCTGCGCCAGGTGCGAGAGATCGTGCGCGACCCAGGTCGCCAACAGCTGAGAGAGCGTCACCGTGCCAAGCTCGGGATGCTCACCCGTGAGCTTGAATTGAGCCGGCTTCAAGTCCAGCTTCTTCAGCGCCGCGAGATTCTCCCGACGCAGCTCCGCGAACTGGTCGATGAGCTCTGCCAGCGACTTGGGCGGCGCCCCCTGGTGGCGGAACCGGTCGAACGGCTCGAACCGCCGGTTCGGCCCCTGCGCCAGAATGATGCGCGCCCGGACCATCCAGTCCGTCTCTTCGCCGTCGATCAGGTGCCCCACCACGTCCAAGGGGCTGAAGGTCTCAGGCCCCTCGTTCCCCGACGTCCACTCCGTCGGGAGACCTCCCAGCAGATCGCGCACCACGGCGGGCGTGCGCTCCAGGATCGCGATGCCCTTCGCCAGATCGAAGTCCATGGTCAGCTCAGCGCCTCCAGCAACCGGTCGACGTCGTGCAGGTCGTTGTATACCGACGGCGCGATCCGCATCCAGTAGGGCGCCACGCGCACCTCCACGCGGGCCGCCGCGAGCTTCCGCGTGATTCCCTCGGCATCATGATGGGCAAATGTCACAATGGGTGAAGTGCTTCCCGCCGGCGTCTGCGGCCTGAAGCCCAGACGCGGCAGCTCCTGCTGCAGGCGGTCGATCATCGGCTGGCGGTACCGCTGGATGTTGTCGACGCCCAGGCCCTGGATATAGGGAATGGAGACGCCCAGGGCTGCCAACACCCCGTACGCCATGGTGCCGAGCTGAAAGTACTCCGCCGCGGTGGTGCCCGGCGTGTAGGTGACGATCCGGGGATACTGGGGATCGAAGGGCGACTGGTGCGTGTCGGCATCCAGAGTGGAGTCGTAGCTCCAATGCGTCCGGCGCACCACCTTGCCGAGGAGATCCTCGCGAACATAGAGGAAGCCGAGCCCGAAGTCTCCCATCAGCCACTTGTAGGACGCCGTGGCGGCGAAGTCCACCCCGGCGGCGCGTACGTCGAGTGGCACCGCCCCCACGCCCTGAATGAGGTCCGCGTAGACGTAGGCGCCATGCGCATGGGCCAGATCGCACACCGCCTTGAGATCATGCTGGAAGCCGTTGTACATCGACACCAGAGACACCTCGATCAATCGGGTCTTACCGTCCACGACCCGCTCGAGATCCGCCATCTCGATCCGCCCCTCCCGCGGTGTCACGACCCGCAGGTCGAGCCCCTGCTTCTGCAGCTCGTACAAATGGACCAGCGATCCATCGAAGTGCAGGGCGTCGGTCACGACGTTCGAGTCGCCCCCGGGAATGCCGAGCGCCTCGACCACCAGGTTCTCTCCGGTGCTGGTGTTCGGGATGAAGCTGATTTCGGAAGGCTGGGCGTTGATGAGAGAGGCGAAAGCGCTCTTGGGATCCCCGGCCGGCCGCGAGTACTGGGCCCCGGTGGCCGGTGCGAGGCTGGCGCGCCGGGCGATCACTCCGCGGTACGCCTCCGCTGCGGCCTTCGGCATCGGATGCGTGTACGCGCCATTGAGGTAGCTGAAGCCCTCGGCGATGGTGAAGTCATCCCGTCGGGGGAACACCGGGACCGGGTCTCCCAGCCGGAGCGTCACGCCCGGAAGCGTGGCACCCACCGCCACGGACCCCATGCCCTGCAGCCAGTCGCGTCTGTTCACAGCCATCTCCTGGGGAGTGGGACTCGACTCCCAATCTAAGGAGGAGATGCTAGGGGATGACGAACGACAGGCCCAGATGGTACAGCACGAGATTGGCCGAGGTGCGGATCGGGGTCACGGTGAAGGTGCCGTCCCCGTTCGAATGCACGCTCGAGTTGTTGAGGTAAGACGCCCGTCCATTGTCCTGATACCGTGCGCCCAGGTCGATGGCCACCCGGCCGCGGCTGCCGAGGAACATCTGGATGCCACCGCCCGCTTCCCACGATCCGGTGAAGTCGTCCAGGAGGGTGTTGTTGCCGTAGCCGTAGCACCCGCAGTCGTACCGGTCGTTGAGGTCGGTGGCGAAATATGAGAATCCCGCGGTGGCCAGACCGTACATCCGGACCCGGCCTGTGCCCAGGGTGATCTGCGGGCCCGCGCGGAGGGTCCCGATGTACGAGTTGGTTTCCAGGTCGCATCCCTGGTAGCAGTTCCCGCCGTGGAAAACCATCGAGCCTTCGAGGCGGATGCCCAGTCCCCCGCTCCGCGTGACGGGAACCGTGAGGAACCCGCCGAACCCGCCCACGCTCTGGACGAATTGCCGGAACTGGCCCTGCGGCACGCCGAACAGGAGATCCACGCCGGCCTGCGGTCCCACGGAGGGCTGCACCTCCCGAAGCCCGCGCCACTGCGCCTGGCTCACGGAGGCCACCCCGAGCATCAGAACAGAGACCACACCTAAACCACGGGTCACGCGGAACATCGTCACGCCTCGACTTGGGGACACCCTAACAGAAGGCAAGGCATGTGCCATGCTCCGAGGTGCGGTGATTCAAGGGCTTCCGGGCTTGGTTGACCTCCTCCGAGGACACCTGCGACCTTCCGCCACCAACCTTCGCTCGGGGACCGACGGTGGACCAGATCACGTGGGGGGATTTCGCTAAAGTCGACATCCGGGTGGGCCGGATCGTGCAGGCCGACGACTTCCCGCAGGCCAAGAAGCCCGCCTACAAGCTGCGGATCGACTTCGGCGACCTGGGCGTGAAGACGTCGAGCGTGCAGATCACCACGCACTACAAGCGCGAGGAGCTCGTGGGGCGGCTGGTGCTGGCGGTGACCAACTTCCCGCCCCGCCAGATCGCGAATTTCTTTTCGGAGGTGCTGACGCTGGGAGTGGTTCAGGGTGAGGGGGACATCGTCCTGATCGGACCCGATCGGGATGTCCCCCTCGGCCTGCGGATCGCCTAGGAACCCTGCAGCTGCGCCCTCGGATACACGGCCGTCTTGGCGATCATGTCGTGGAAGGCCTGTTTGCTGGAACCCAGCACGAAGAAACACCCGATCAGAATCGCGAGCGCGCCCAGACTGCCGAGCGTCGCCAGGATGCGGACGCCGGTCGCAACCGCAAGGATTTTCAGGATGTAATTGCAGTTCTTGAGCGCATAGCGCGCGAGCAGTTGGCCCATGCTCGCCCGGGTGCCATCCTGGTTGCCCACCTGGATGCCAAGGAGGAGCTTGCCCAGGGTCCAGCCTGTGAACCCCTCGATCAGGAAGTAGATGGTCCCCACCACCGCCGCGGCGATGATCATCCCGGCAATGGCACCGAAGACCCCCGCCATGGCCATGCCCTTCATTGCGTCGCCGTCGCCGTTGCTCATGGCGGCGC
>DATMOQ010000402.1:0-5725 GCA_035568195.1 Gemmatimonadales bacterium | reverse complement strand
GGTCGAGGGCGCGTTCGACCTCTCGGGGGCGCCCGGCGTCCGGTCCATCGCGGACGGTCTGGGTGTCGATCTGACCGACGAGACCCTCGTCATCCGCCGCGAGGTATTTCCCGAAGGCCGCTCCCGGGCCTGGGTCAACGGCTCTCCCACCACCGTCGGCGTGCTGGCTCAGCTGGGCGCCGCCCTCGTGGACCTCCACGGACAACACGAAACCCAGTCCCTGGTGAAGGGCGACGCGCAGGCGGAAATCCTGGACGCGTACGGCGAGGCGCAGGTGGAGCGCACCGCGGTCCGCGACGCGCACACCCGCTGGCAGGGCGCGGTGGCGCGGGAAGGAGAGCTCCGGAGCAAGCAGGAGGAGGTCCGCCGCAAGGCCGACTATCTCCGGCACGTAGTGGAGGAGATCACCCAGGCCGCGCCTAAGGTAGGGGAGGACGAGGCGCTCGAGACGGAAGCGCGACGGCTGGCGAACGCGGAGGAGCTGGGCAAGCTGGCTCGCGAGCTGGAAAAATCTGCGGATCAGTCGGCTCTTGCCCGGGGAGCCAAGACCCTGACGGCCCTGGAGCGCATCGACCCCGCCGTGGCGAAGTGGCGCGAGCTGCTGGACGCCGCTTTTGCGAACCTGCAGGAGCTGGCCACGGCCGCGGGCGACTACGTGGCCGCCATCGACGCCGACCCCGAACGGCTCGGCACCATCGACCGGCGGCGCGACGTGCTGGACCGGCTCACCCGGAAGTACGGTCCCGAGATCCCGGACGTGCTGGCCACGCGGGACGCGTCGGCACACGAGCTGGATCTTCTGGACACCGCGGAGTTGGACTTGCGGTCTCTGGCCGAGGAGCGGGAGCGAGCGGCAGAGGACTTCGCCCGGGCGTGCGAAGCCCTGTCGAAGAAGCGGTCCGCAGCGACGAAGCGCCTCAGGAAGGCAGTTAACGATCAGTTACCGTCCCTCGGACTCAGCGGCGGCTCGTTCGATCCTGGACTCAGACGGCTCCCCGCTCCCGGCTCCTCGGGGGCGGAGGCCGTCTCATTTGAAGTGGAGCTGTCGCCCGGGATGGGCTCCCGCCCCCTGTCCCGCGTCGCCTCCGGTGGCGAACAATCGCGCCTGATGCTGGCCCTGAAGGTGGTGCTGGCGGCGCACGACGCGATTCCCACGCTGGTGTTCGACGAAGTGGATCAGGGGATCGGCGGCGAAGTGGGCGGCAAGGTGGGCGAGGCCCTGGCCGCGGTGGCCACGGGGGAGCGTCAGGTGCTCGTGATCACGCACCTGCCGCAGATCGCGGTGCGCGCCGACCACCACGTGGTGATCACGAAAGGCGCGCGGGGAGGGGTGGCGACCAGTGACATCCACGCCGTGTCCGGCGAGGATCGGACCCGCGAAGTGGCGCGCATGCTGGGCGACCCCGATCTCGAGGCCGCGCTGAAGCACGCGCGGACCCTGCTCAGAACAGCGAGTGAAAAGCCCGGAACACCAGCCGGAACGTCGTCGCCGCCGGCACGGAAGCCCCTGCGCCCCAGCCACTGACGGTCTGCTGGACGGAGAACCCGGTCTCCCAGACCGGTCCCTGGTAGGTCACCGCGAGTCCCATCTGCCACATCCGCCGGTCGGTGCCGGGATCGAGCACGGCCGCGCTCACCGGTGCTCCGAGGTTCGTGGCGACCGCCACCGAGTCACTCGCCGACTGGTAGGTGTAGCGGTCGAGGCCCTGCCGGTAATACGCAACGGCGACTCCGCCCGAGAATTCCTTGTTGAAGTGGTACATCGGCGCGAAATCGAGGGCGAGGTAGTTGCCCGGCTTCCAGTCCAGGCGCGCGGCGGCGCCGGCGGGCACCCAGAATGCCCCTTGCGGCGCCACCCGCGCGTCCCGGAGCCCCGCCATCTGGAGTCCCGCGCGCGCATTCAGATTCAACCAGAGCCGCTTCCATAGCGTCAGCTCCTGGATGTAACCGAGCTCGATGTCGGTCTGATGGTCCCCGCTCGAGAGGGCGAATGGATCGTTCGGCGACGCCTGGTGCCCAGTGGGGAGCCGGACGGTGACCTTGACCGCCCCCGCGTAGGCGGGACCGGTGAACAGACGGTACTTCGCCGCGACCTCCGCGTCTCCGGGCCAGTACCGGGAGAACTTCGGCGTCCGCTGGATGGGTGCATACGCGTACCCGAAGGTGGGATCGTAGAGGAGCTGCTGGATGTCGTCCGATGAAGCGGCCACCGTGGGCAACGTGAGGGTGTCGGGGAATCCCGCGATGGCGAAGGAGTCCTTGAGCTGCTGCTGGATGCCGGCGACGGTGGTGTCGACGCCCTTGCCGGCGGCGGACCCCGCGAGTGGCAGAAACGGCGAGCGAGAGGACGGTCCGGTCCCATACACCGCCGTGTTCAGCGCATTACGGACGGCGATCCCCTGGTTGTAGAGCGTCAGGGCTTCCGCGCACCGGGGCACACAGGTGCCTCCCGAAATCTGGGCGTTGAGCGCGGCGAGCGCGGCGTCGAAGTGACTGAAGAACGTCGTGAACGCCGCCTGGCTTCCGAAGTAGAGCGGGTTGAAGCCCAGGTTCCCCGTGGTCGAATCGACGCGCAGGGTCTCCCGCACGTCCACGCGGACGATGGGCACCATCACGCTCACGGAGAGCCGGTCACTGAGACCGACTTCGGCAGTCAGGGGCGTCACGCGGCGCTCGGAGCGGATCGCGAGCAGGGTGCGTCCCAGAC
Organism: Gemmatimonadales bacterium; assembly: GCA_035568195.1. GTDB lineage: Bacteria > Gemmatimonadota > Gemmatimonadetes > Gemmatimonadales > GWC2-71-9 > 40CM-2-70-7. The sequence continues at coordinate 3,018 of DATMOQ010000402.1, read as the reverse complement.
TCGCGGCGAACGCCGAGAGACCGCTGGCCGCCTGGATACCCGTCTCCATGGGGCCGAGGGTGGGCACCGCCGCGCTTCCCAACGAGTCGCTGTTCAGAAATCCGCCGACCGGCTGACGCCCCTGCGGCCCGAACGCGGCTTCCCAGGTTTCGACCGTGGGATCGAACGTGAGCCGGACTTTGCCCTTCTTGGGGGTGTCGGTGCGCTCCACCGCCTGCGCCGGGAGGGCGCAGGGGAGGGCGGCGAGCATGGCCACGCCGATCAGGAGGGCGAGAGGTTTCATCATTAGCAGAACGGCACCCGACTTGGGTCGGGTGCCGATCCGGTTACCCCGCGGGAGTCCGGGCGTTCGCTCAGGGGATGGCGGCGAGCGCGGTGCCGTACTTGGCGTTGATCACCTGTATCAGCCCGTTGGCCACCAGCTTGTGGGACAGGCCGGACGGATGAAAGCCGTCTCGCGTGAAGTAGTTTCCGAAGGGCGCGGTGACGGAGGCGGCGCCGCTGATGGTTGGGAAGGGCGGAATGGAGCCGGGGGGCACCGCCGCGAACAGCGCGTTGGCATCGAAATACGCGTATCCGCGCGCCGTCGCCTGCGCCTGGATGAACGTGTTGTAGGTGGTCACCGTGGCCGCGAGCCGACGCAGCTCGGCGGGCTGCACCGTCGCAGTCTCCGTGCACTTGAGGGTGTCCACGGCGCCGGCGGCCGCGGCGCCGACCAGCGGGATGCCGAAGGGGAAGGGTACCAGCACCGAGTCTCCGCTCCCTCCGAGGGCGTTCGGCGCGCAGTTGGGTCCCACGATGAATCCGGGGGGGAATGCCGCGCCGGGGACGAGGCCGGCCTTGATGGCGAAATACGTGGATCCCTTCGAGAAGAACGGAAGCAGGGTCACGTTCGCCACGCCGATCAGCACACCGCCCTTGAGCGTGGGAGAGGCGACGCTGTCCAGCATGGCCGTGTACGACGCCTTGAAGGCCGTGGTGTCGGTGATCAGCGTCGTGTCGCCGCCGCTGGTCGCGGCATTGAGGACGTCGTTGTTGCCCACCCAGGCGGTAAAGAAGGTCGGGTTCACGCGCTTGAGCATCTGCATCTGCGTCAGCCCGCCCAGGAAGAACGTCGTCAGCGGGTTGGCGTGTGACTGATTCGGGTCGAGGTTGTTCGTGACGCTGAACGCGTAGGCGCCCGGCACCGCGACGTCGTTGATGTAGGGCGGAGCCGGCGTCTGGGTTTCCCGGAGGGCGCAGGTGGTGGCCGTGGCGCCGCCGACGTACGTCCGCGGATTGGCGAACACCGCCACGATGGGCGGCGTGCAGCCCGGCCGGTTCAAGAGCGGCTGCCAGAACGGCGTGTGCATCTGCTTGGCGAGGAGCACCGGGTACGCCTGGATCTGCGTGCTGTCGTTGATGCCGCCCGACTGGAAGCCGGAGGTGATCGAGTTGCCCATCGACGCGTACCGGGTGAACAGCGGGTTCACCGGGTCCTGGGTCGAGTTATGGAAGAGCTCGTCGTTGTTGCAGGCCGCCGCGCCGAGAACGATCCCGAGCGCCGCCATCAACCGCGTGGTGGACCGAGTCATGTGGCTGTCTCGCTCAGAAGGAGTAAGAGAGGCCGGCGCCGAAGAGCGACGCCTTGAACGTGTAGAGTCCCGTGTTCACGGTGCTGGACTCGGACACGCGCCCGCGACGGTCGTTCTGCTGCAGGTACATGTACGTCGCGTCACCATGCAGGGCGGAGGTCAGCTGAACGCCCACGCCCACGATGAACGAATTCCGCGAACCCTCGGGCAACCGCGGCGTGACGGTCTCATCGGGCGCCGCCGCCGAGTTGTAGACGTAGCCCCCGCGGAGGGTGAAGCGGGGCGAGTACTGATACTCGGTCCCGACCCGGAAGCCATTCGAGTCCCGGTAGTACTCGTTGGACACGAGGGGGGGCGTGGCGGGGTTCTGGAAGTTCACCTGCAAGGTCTGGAACCAGCCCCACACCACCTGCTGGTAGTCGGCCGAGACGTGCCACTTGTCCGTAAACTTGTAGTCGAGCCCGATCGTCCCCTGATCGGGGAGGACCACGTCGGTGGTCGCGGGGCCGTTCGCCAGGGGGCCGCCGGTGTTGAACACGGTGTTGGTCAGGAATTGGTCGATCGGGAGCACGGTGCCGGTGATCGGGTTGCTGGCCGGGAGCACCAGTCCGGTCGGGAGCTGCTGGAAATTGGCGTTCCCCGAGAAGTGGATCGTCTTCTTGGTCATGAAGTGACCGCCCAAGGTGAGCTGGTCGTTGACCTTGAAGGTGATCCCGCCGTTGAACGCGATGCCGTTGCCGCTGGCGGAGAGATCCGCGTTGCCGAAGTCGGTGCCGGCGGGGATGCCCAGCTGGCCGAGGGTGATGCCGGGAGCCGCGGCGAAGGTCGACAAGTCGAGCCGCTGGTGGAGGGCCACCGAGGCGTGGATGTAGTCGATCCCCAGGCCGAAGGAAAGCCGCGGCGTGACCTGATAGGACACCGTCGGCTGGATGTAGAACGTCTTGACCTCGGTGTCGTAGCCGGCGAACCGTCCCGCGAAGGTCGTGGGCCACTTGGTGCCCAGCCCGTAGGGGACGAAGAGCCCGATGCCGACGCCGATCTTATCGCTCATCCGCCGCGTGATGAACACGTTGGGGATGACGAAGGTCTGGCTGGTCATGTCCGTGTGCTGCTGGAAGATGTCGTCGGTGAAGCCACCCGAGGGAGTGATGGTGGTCAGCCCGACGCTGACGTGGGTGCCCGACAGGGCGGACAGTCCCGCCGGATTGAAGAACACGGCCGAGCCGTCCGCGCAGGGGCTGGCCGCCACCGCGCCGCCCCGGCCCATGGTACAAGTGGACAGCTCGTAGACACCGAATCCCTGCGCGCCAAGCACCGCGGGCAGAAGTCCGGCGGCGAGCACCAACGCAGTCCCTCGCATACGTTGTGTCTCCGAAGGCTTGGGGGGAGATGGTGAAACAGGCTGGAAGAAACTAGGATTGGCGCCAACCCTTGTCAAACCAAA
>DATMOQ010000401.1:0-9158 GCA_035568195.1 Gemmatimonadales bacterium | reverse complement strand
CGGGGGGAACGTTATTGATGAAGTAGTAGCCCTTGTCGTCGCTGGCGGCGCCGAACGCGGTACCCTCCACCAGGATTTGGGCCCGGCCCAGTGCCTGCCCGTCGGGACCCGTCACCGTTCCCTGGATCTTGCCGGCGGTCTGCGCAGCGGCAGCCCCCGCTCCGCCCGCCACCAGGAACAGCAGGAACGCGAACAGCATTCGGACACGAAGTGACATACCTGCTCCTTTCGGATTGGACAGCTTCAGCCGGACGTAGAGACAACACCGGATTCATGAGGCTAGAGACGTCGCAGAAGCTGGGGAATGCACGCGCGACAGAACGCGTTTCGAGAACGCCGAGCGGCGCGGCGCGGACGTCGGGGGGGTGGGGGGAGAACGAGGAGGGGAGGCGGCGAAGCGACGGCTGGGGGCCGCCTAGAGACGGCGCCCCAGCCGGGCTTCCAGCGTGTCCCGGCAACCGCGGGAAAGCTTGAGCCGCGTGCCGTCATGCAGCACCGCCACAAACTCGCCGCGGTAGAAGGGTTGCAGCTCTTTCACCCGGGCAAGGTTCACAATGGTGGATCGGTGGATGCGGACGAAGCGTGCCGGGTCCAGCTCGCCTTCGAGGTGGTGCATGGTCTCCCGCACGGTGTGCGAGACCTTGTTCACGTGAATGCGCACGTAGTCGCCGTCGGCGTCGATCCAGTCGATGTCTTCCACCGGCACCAGGACCACGTTGCCACCCGTCTTCACTACCAGGCGCGCGCGATAACCGGCGGCAGGCTCCTTCTTGTCCGCCGAGGTAAGGGGTCCCGTACCCGCCAGCGACGCCATCTCGCGGCCCAGCTCCCCCATCCGCGTCCGCCGCACCTGCAGCTTGGCCTGGCTGAGCGCTTCGCGGAACCGGTCGTCGGTGAACGGCTTGAGCAGGTACTCCACGGCGTGGACCTCGAACGCCTGCAGCGCGTAGCGGTCGTAGCCCGTGACGAACACCACCACCGGGCGGCGCTCGGGCGGCACGTCGCGGAGGACTCCCAGCCCGTCCAGCTCGGGCATCTGGACGTCGAGGAACACCAGCTCGGGAGCCTGCTCGCGGATGGCCGCGGTGGCTGTCTTCCCGTCCCGGCACTCGCCCACGACTTCGATGTCGGGGTCGGCGGCCAGGAGGTGCCGGAGGCCCTCGCGGGCGGCGGGTTCGTCGTCGACGATCAGGGTACGCATGCCGCGCATGATCCTCTCCTCGAGTCAGCGCCCCGGTGCCGCAGGGCGGAAGGGCAGGAAGACGTGGGAGGTGACGCCCCCGTCCTCCGCGTTCAGTACTTCCAGTCCGGCACGATCCCCGTACAGTCGCGAAAGCCGCAGTCGGGTGTTGGCCAATCCCACGCCCCCAACCCCCGTGGTGCGCCCGGGGTCGTCCGCCAGCCCCGGCCCGTCGTCCCGGACGGTCAGGTGCAGCGTCCCATTGGTACACCGCGCCCCGACGATCAGGATCCCCGACGCCGTGGCCGCGGAAATGCCGTGGCGGATGGCGTTTTCCAGGAGCGGCTGGAGAATGAGGTGGGGGACCGCGGCGTCCAGCGCGGCGGGCTCCACGGTCCAGGTCACGCGGAGCCGGTCCGAGAAACGGGCCTGTTCCACGTCCAGATAGTTCCGCGCGAATTCCAGCTCTTCGCGGAGAGCGACCTCCTGCGTGGCGGCGCCGTCCAACATCCGGCGCAGCAGGTCCCCCAGGCGCCCCACCACCTGGACGGCGAGCGGCGCCCGGCCGGTGCGCACCAGCGTGCCGACCGTGTGAAGCGCGTTGAACAGAAAATGTGGATGGAGCTGCATTTTGAGCGCCTGCAGCTCGGCCTGCGCCAGCTGAGTCTCGAGCTGCGATTCGCGCATGGCCCGGGCCTGCGCCCGCGCGCCGGCGTCCCGCATGGACCCGATGAAGAGCACCACCCAGTAAATCATGGAATCGAAGACCAGCCAGTACGCGATGACCCGCAAGGCGCGGGTGACGAGAGGCGTCCCGTTGTCCGATATCGTGACCTGGGCCCACGTCGAGATGACCGGGAGGTAGACCTCGAAGGCCGTATCGAGGCAGACGACGATGATCATGCTCGTCGCGACATGGATCAGCACCCGCGCCGGCCAGCCCGGACCCCGGGGCGGGTACCGATTCCCCCACCATACGATGAAGGGCGTCAGTACGGCCCAGAGCGCCGCCTGGGGCATCATCTGCGCGAAGCCGAACCAGAACGGCTGATGCCGCCCGTAGGCTGCCGCTCCGATGTCCTGCTGGAGCGACGTGATGACGCCGTAGATCGCCCAGAGGGTCAGCACGACCTTCCAGGGAATGCGGGCGCGCGGTTCGGGAAGCGGCCGGAGAGCCATGCGCCTAGTCTAGCACGGCCCGTGAAGCCCGAGAATGGCGTGCGCCGAGCTGCTACGCACTCAAGGCCAGTAGCCGCTTCCACTGGGCCGGCGTCGCCGGCACGACCGAGAGCCGACCCTGCCGCACCAGCGCCATCTCCGCGAACGTCGCGTCGGCCTTGATCTGCACGAGCGTGACGGGCCGGGGCAGCCGCTTGCCGACCTTCAGCTCGATCACGACCATCGCGGGATCGTTGGCCTTCGGGTCCGGATACGCTTCCTTGGTCACCGTGGCGGTTCCGATCACGGCCTTCTCTCCGCCTGTGTGATAGATCATCAGCTCGTCACCCTTCTCCATGGCCCGGAGGTTCTTCAGGGCCACGGGGTTGGCGACGCCATCCCAGACGGCCGTCTTCTCCTTCTCCAGACGGTCGTAGCTATACGCGGTCGGCTCTGTTTTCAGAATCCAGTAGCTCATCCGGCTCTCCGGTCGGTCCATGCGACGATAGTGGTGACGAGGTCCTGAAACACCTGGGCCTCGGTGCCCTGTTTCCTGGGAATCTTGAACGAATGATCTCCGCCTTCTATCGGATGCAAGGTAGCCCGTGGTTTCAACCGCTCGACAACCTGACTCAACAATGCCGCCTGCGCGAACTCGTCCCGCGTCCCCTGCAGGAACAGCATGGGGATCTCCACCAGGTCGAGGTGCTCCGCCCGCGTGAGGCCGGGATTCCCCGGGGGGTGAAGCGGGAAGCCCAGGAAGACCAGGCCGCGCACACCGTCGAGAGGGGCGCGGGCCTGAGCGGTGGATGTCATCCGACCGCCGAACGACTTGCCGCCAGCCACCAGCTGAAGGGCGGGCGCTTCAGCCCTCGCGACGGCGACGGCCGCCTTCACGGTGGCCACGCACTTGTCGGGCGAATCGGTGCGCCCGCTGCCGCGCTCCATGTAGGGAAACTGATACCGGAGCGTCCCCATCCCGGCCGCGGCGAGGAGCCCCGCCAGCTTCTCGAGAAAGGGATGGCGCATGCCGGCTCCCGCGCCGTGCGCCAGGACGTAGAGCGAGCGGGCGCCCGGGGGGATTTCCAGCAGTCCGGATACTTCGAGCTCCAGGTCACGGACCGGGATCGACAGCGCGCGAGCGGTCAGACCCGCTCCTGCAGGAGGCCCAGTGCGTGAACCAGATCGGGGCGCTCTTCGAGGACCGGCAGGAGGGGATCGCTCTTCAGCTTTTTCATTCGCGCAGGGGCGTTCTTGATCGTGAACTGCCCGATCTCGAGGGTGGGCGTGACCTCACTCCACTTGAGGGGCATCGATACCGGCGCGCCGGGGAGGGGACGGATGGAGAAGGGCGCGACCAGGAGCCGTCCGTGGCCGTTCTGGACGTAGTCGAGATACACCCGCCCGCCCCGCTTCCCCACCACGCGCGTGATGGTCGCGATGTCGGGAAGCTGCTCGGCGACGAGACGGGCCAGGAGCCCTCCCAGCTGGCGGCACTGCTCGTAGGTGACCTGCCGGCCCATGGGCATGAGCACGTGGAGACCGGTGGAGCCCGACGTCTTGATGTACGCGGGGAGTCCGATGTCGTCGCAGAGCCGCTTCGTGGCTTTCGCTACCTTCACCACGTCCGTGAAGGGCGCCTCTTTGGGATCGAGATCCAGGATGCACCAGTCGGGGCGCTCGAGGCTCGCCGCCCGGCTTCCCCAGACGTGGAGAGGGATGGTGCCCAGGTTGGCGAGGTAGAGCAGCGAGTCGAGGTCGTCGCAGACGAAATAGTCGATTTCCCGCTGGGTGTCCTCACTCCACATCCGCTCGGTGCGCAGCCATTCGGGCGCGAACACCGGAGCGTCCTTCTGGAAGAACGACTTGCCCTTGATGCCGTCCGGGAATCGGGTGAGCACCACGGGCCGGTCGGCGAGGTACGGCAGGAGCCAGGGGGAGATGGCCCGGTAGTACTCGATCAAGTCACCCTTGGTGTAGCCTTCGTCGGGCCAGAAGATTTTCTTGAGGTTGGAGAAAACAACCTCGCGGGGGGCGGGAAGCACTAAAGTACGGGACGGGGAGAGGTCTGAGTCCAGCAAGGCGGAGTCTCCTCTTGCATCGACTCCGACCGCTCCCTGCTCCCCGCTCCCAGGAATCACGCACTCTTCCGGCTTCTTGTCATCCCGCCAACGCAAAAAAACCGGGTGCCGCAACAACGCCTCCGGCGTCCATTCCTTGAACCGGACTTCCGCCACGAGCTTGGGCTCGATCCAGGTCGTGTCCTTGTCCTTCGGGATGGGACCGGTCACGGCGGGCGTATCCCGGCGCAGTGACTCGAGTGCCTGGGCGACGTCCTTCAGTTCCTTGTCGGTAAATCCGGATCCGGCGCGGCCCACATAGACGAGCGCGCCGTCCTTGTAGGCGCCCAGGTGCAGTGCGCCGAATCCCGCGCGCGAACCCTTGGCCCTGGTGTAGCCGACCACGACGAAGTCGTCGGCCCGGTCGGCGCGGATCTTGAGCCACGACGGGGATCGCCCGGCCCGATAGGTGGAGTCCGCGCGCTTGGCCATGATGCCTTCGAGACCGAGCCGCTCCACCTGCCGGTACAACGCCTCGCCGTCCTTGACGAAGTGCTCCGAGTACCGGAGCGCGCCCGCGGCCGGGAGCACTTGGCGGAGCAGCTCTTTCCGGGTGGTGAGGGGAAGGCCGCGCGTGTCGTAGCCCCCGAACGCCAGGAGATCGAAGCAGAACAGGGTCGCGGGATTCTCCACCGCGGCCCCCCGGACATCGAACGAGCGGGAGACGCGCGCGCGGTTCTGCAGGCCGTTGAACGACGGATGCCCGCGCTCGTCCAGCACCACCAGCTCGCCGTCGATCACCAGTCCTTCGAACGGAAGCGCCGCCACCACGTGCGCGATCTCGGGGAACAGCGGCGAAAGATCGTGGCCGTTCCGGCTCACGACCTTGGCGACTCCCCCTTCCTTCCCCACCCGCACGCGGTACCCGTCGAGCTTCAGCTCGAAGAGCCATCCGTCCTTCGTGAAGGGCGCCTCGCGCGTCTCGGCGAGCATCGGCGCGGCCGCGGTGGGCAAGACCTCGCGGCGCGGCGCCTTGAGGCGCGCCAGCTCGGCCAGAAGGGGACCGGCGTGGTCGGCGCCGGCCTTCAGCTCCTCGACGGTGAGCCCGGAGAGAACGGAGTTGGCGGGAAAGTCGGTCCCGTTCTCCGACACCTCGCCGTCCCGCTCCTTGATGAGGAGCCAGTCCTTCTGACTCTTCTTGATCTTCACGAGGGTCCACAGACCCTTCAGCTTGTAGCCGTGGAGCTCGAAGAGCAGCTTGCCCTTCTCGAGTCCGGCGAACGGATCCTCCACCGGCACCCAGCGGCCCCGGTCCCATACGATCACCGCGCCGGCGCCGTAGTTGCCCTCCGGGATCATCCCCTCGAAGTCGCCGTACTCGATGGGGTGGTCCTCGACGTGCACCGCGAGGCGCTTGTCGGCGGGATTCTTGGACGGTCCCTTCGGAACGGCCCACGACGTGAGCACGCCCTTCATTTCCAGTCGCAGGTCGAAGTGCAGGTTGCGGGCGGCGTGCTGATGGACCACGAACAGGCCACCCGCCGATCCGGGCTGAACGGCCCGGGCCCCCGGCTCCGTCGTGCGGTCGAGGGAACGCTTGGCGCGATAAGCGCTTAGCGGGTCGGCGGGGGTCTTCCGGTTTGCGGGCATCGGGGAAGTCCAGGTATGATAGCGGTCATGAGCGCTCATGCAATCGGTTCCGCTACGGTCTCGTTCGGGCTGGTCTCGGTCCCGGTGAAGATGTACTCCACCGGAGAGTCCTCCACCGCCATTTCCTTCAACTGGCTTCACAAGAAGGACAACGCCCGCTTGAAGCAGGAGTACGTCTGCTCCAAGGACGGCGAGAAGGTGGAGAAGGATGACCGGGTGAAGGGCTGGGAGTACACGAAGGGCCGCTACGTGGTGTTCACCCTCGAGGAGCTCAAGGCGCTGCAGACCATCGAAGAGCGGGCCGCCAACATGATCGACGTCCAGGAATTCGTGCCGGCCGAGCAGGTGGACCGGCTGCTGGCGGAGAAGACGTACTTCCTCGGCCCCGACAAGGGCGGGGAGCGGGCGTTCACGCTGCTGTCGAAGGCCCTCTCGCAGACCGGCCGCGTGGCCGTGGGCCAGTATTCGGCGCGCGGGAAGCAGTACCTGATCATGGTCCGGCCGTTCGGTGAGGGACTGGTGCTCGAGCAGCTCCGCTACGCCGACGAAGTCCGGACCATGGACGAGGTGCCGATCCCCAAGACCGAAGTGAAGAAGCCCGAGCTGGACCTGGCGGTGCAGCTCATCGAGCAGGCGTCCTCGGAGTCGTTCGACCCCAAGAAGTACGAGGACAACGTCAAGAAGAAGGTCATGGAGCAGATCCAGCGGAAGATCGAAGGTAAGGAGATCACCGAAGAGCCGGCGGAGGCGCCCAAGACGCAGATCATCGACCTGATGGAAGCGTTGAAGGCGAGCATCGCCCAGGGCAAGGACGTCGAAGCCAAGCCTACGAAAAAAGCGAAACGAACTGCTTAGCGAAAGCCGGCCCCAGGCCGGCTTCCTCGTGCTTGAAGAAAACGTACGTGTCTTCCCACCCGGCGCCGAGCGCCTTGATGCGGTCGACCCAGCGCTGGAGATCCGCCTCGCCGTAGCCTTCGTCCCGCAGCCGCAGGTAACCCCAGTTGGCCGTCGCGACTTCGGGCGTAGTGCCTTCTTCTGTATCGGCCACCACCAGCGCGGCATTCCGGTTCCGCAACAGCTGATAGATCTCGTCGTCGAACCACGAGGCGTGCCGGAACTCCCAGGCCGGGCGGATCTCCGGCGGAATGAGATCCAGCGTCTGGCGCAGCCGCTCGGCGTCCTTCTTGAAGTTGGGGGGAAGCTGGAAGAGGAGCGGACCGAGCTTGGGGCCAAGGCCCTGAGCGGTGTCACAGAAATACTTGAGCTCGTTCTCGATCTCGTTGAGCCGCTTGAAGTGCGTGATCTTCTGGGAGGCCTTGAGGACGAACGAGAAACCCGCCGGCACCGTGGCATCCCAGCCGGCGATGGTCTTCGCGTTGGGCATCCGGTAGAACGTGTAGTTGATCTCGACCGTCTCGAGCCGCTCGGCGTAGAACGCGAGCATTTTCGCGGCCGGAAGCTTCTCGGGGTAGAAGGGTCCCTTCCACTCCGGGAAGTTGTAGCCTGAGGTACCCACACGCAGCCGCATCCCGTAAACTACAACCCATCTGTGCGTCTGCGCGTCTAGCCTTTCGCGTCTGTGCGTCTAGCTTTTGCATATCCTGCTTGGGCCGTCGTTCCCTTTCTCAGAGGTCCCAGTGGTCACACCGATGGTTCGCTGGTCAGCAATGTCCGTCCTGTCTCTCCTGGTTACTGCCTCACTGTCCGGTCAGCAGAAAACTCGCTTCCCCGATCTGCGCACCGCTCTGCTCGCCGGCGGCCAGATGAATGGCGGCTTCGGACCCGCGAACCTGAGCTGGATCGATGGCGGCAAGCGGTACTCCTATATCAAGAGCCAGGAGGGCGGCGATGAGATCCGGGCCTTCGATCCCGCCACCGGGCAGGACACGCTGGTGTTCAGCGCCAAGGGTCTGACGTTTCCGGATTCGAGCGCCCCGTTCGCCTACGACCAGTTCCAGTGGGCCGCCGACTACAAGCACCTCGTGTTCCAGACCAACTTCCAGCCGATCTACCGCAACTCGGGCACGCAGGACTTCTACATCTATTCGCTGGCCGACCGCTCCCTCAAGCTGGCCGCCCGGGGCGCCCGCACCGCCCAGCTCTCCCCCGACGGCTCGATGCTCGGCCTCGAGCGGAACGGCAATCTCTACGCTTATGACTTCGCGACGAAACACGAAACCCAGCTGACGGCCGATGCCACGGAGCACGTGTTCAACGGGCACTACGACTGGGTCTACGAAGAAGAGTTCGGACAGGGCCAGGCCTGGAACTGGTCCCCCGACTCCCGCCACCTGGCCTACTGGCAGGTGGACGAGCGCGCCGAGCCGGTGGTGCAGCTCTCGGACTACTCGCGCCTGCACCAGGACTGGACCAGGATCCGGATTCCCCAGCCGGGCGACTCGAATCCCACCGTGCGGATCGGTGTCGTCGACGTGAAGTCGGGGGCCCGGACGTGGCTGAATCCCGGCCTCAGCGGCAACTACTACGTGCCCCGCATCTACTGGACCAGCCGGGCCGACACCCTGGCCCTGCTGACCCTCAACCGCCAGCAGGACACCCTGCGGGTGTTTTTCTTCGACGTGAAGACCGGCGGCAAGCGGCTGGTCCTGACCCAGACCTCCCGGACCTGGATCGACGTCTACGATTTCTACGCCGGCGTCCAGGATCTGATCTCGTTCCCGACCGGGCGGACGGAGTTCTACTGGCTGGGGGACCAGGACGGCTGGCAGCACATCTACCGGTATGACTACTCCGGCCGGCTCATCAACCAGGTCACCAAGGGCAAGTGGATCGTCGCGCGCATCGAGGGGATGGATCCGGGCCGCGGCCTCATCTATTACACGGGCACCGAGGCCACCCCCCTCGAGCGCCAGCTGTACGAGATCCGGGTGGACGGCACCGGCAAGAGGGTACTGACCACGGCCGCGGGCACCCACCACATCGACATGTCGCCGGACACCCGCTACTACGTCGATCGCTGGTCGTCCCTCACCACGCCGCAGCAGTCCGAGCTCTGGTCAACGGGCACCCGCATGGTGAAGACCCTCGCGGACAATCAAGCGGTCAAGACCTGGCTCCAAACCAACGCTTACGCCCCGACCGAGATCTTC
>DATMOQ010000400.1:0-5864 GCA_035568195.1 Gemmatimonadales bacterium | reverse complement strand
CGAGCGTCAGACCGGGTGACGACTTCTTCGCGTACGCCAATGGAGAGTGGCTCAAGGCCACGGCCATCCCCGCCGGCCGGGATCGATGGACCGCCCGCACCGCGATCGACGACGTGACCCGGCAACAGATCCTCAGCGTATTCGATGCTGCTGCGACGGCGCCCACGGGTTCCCTCTCCCGCATGATCGCCGACTTCCGCTCCGCCTACGAGAACGAGGCCCTGATCGAGGCCCGGGGCCTCGCGCCACTGCAGCCCCAGCTCGATCGCATTGCCGGCATTCACGACCGGGCCGCCTTGGCCCGGCGGATCGGCGCCGACCTGGGTACCGACGTCGATCCCCTGAACTGGGGCATCTATCGATCCTCCCACGTGCTGGGCCTGTCGGTGGAACCGAGCATCCACGGCGAGAAGACCTATGTCGCCTTCCTGTTGCAGGGTGGGCTGGGTCTGGAGGGCGGCGAGGCGTACGCCGGCACCGCCCCGACCCAGCGCGAGCTGCGCGACCGGTATGTGGCGTACATCGCCCGCCTGCTGACTCTGGCGGGATTTACCCACGCCGCTGAGCGGGCCCAGGCAGTGCTGGCGCTGGAGACTGCGCTCGCGCAGAGCCAGGCGACCCCTGAGGCATCCGCCAACGACCACAACGCGGACAGCGTCTGGGCGGCCGCCGACTTCGCGCAGCGCGCACCCGGGATGGACTGGGGCGCATTCTTCGCCGCGGCGGGGTTGGCGCAGCTGGATTCCCTGGTCCCCTGGCAGCCCGGCGCTATCCGCGGCCTCGCGGCACAGGTCACGTCGCAGCCACTTGAGGTGTGGAAGGACTACCTGCGGTTTCACCTCCTCGATCGCTACGCGGACGTGCTCCCGCGCGCCTTCGCCGACGCGGCGCTGGCATTTCGCGAGGTCACCCCCGGGAGGACGCGCGCGCAACGCGCGCTCGAGGCGACCCAGATGGCGCTGAGCGAGGCCGTCGGGAGGCTTTATGCGGAGCGTTATTTCCCCGCCGGCCAGAAGGGCCGCGTGCAGGCGATCGTGGCCAACGTGGTCGCGGCCTTCAGTCGACGGGTCGCGACGGTGACCTGGATGTCTGCCCGGACTCGGACGCTGGCGCTGGCGAAGCTGCGGACCCTGTATGTCGGCGTCGGCTACCCGGACCGGTGGGCGGACGATGGCGATCTGACCATCGACCCGGGGGACGCCGCGGGAAACCTCCGTCGCATCGCGGACCGTAGCTACCGGCACACCGTGGCCCGGCTCGGGCAGCCCGTGGACCCCAGGGCGTGGTTGATCTCCCCGCAGACGGTGGGCGCCATACTGGTGTTCCAGCAGAACACGTACGACTTCTCGGCCGCCCTGCTCCAGCCGCCCAAGTTCGATTCCACCGCATCGGAAGCAGCGGCCTACGGGGCCATCGGCGCCGTCATCGGCCACGACGTCACGCACTTCGTCGACGTCCTGGGCGCGGAATACGAAACCGACGGGCGCGAGCGCCGCTGGTGGACGGCGGAGGACAGCGCCGGGTTCGCGGCCGCGGCGAGTCCGCTCGTGGATCAGGTGTCCGGCTACCGGCCCTTTCCGGATCTCACCCTGAACGGGACCGCAACGCGGACCGAAAATGTCGCCGACCTGGGAGGACTAGCCGCGGCGTTCGACGCCTACCGCGCCGCGCTCGGGACCCGGAGCGTCGACACCGCCTACGTCCGCCAACAGGATCGGCAGTTCTTCCTCGCCTTCGCCCGGAGCTGGCGGGCCAAGTTGAGCGACGGCGCCCTCCGCGCCCAGGTCACGGCGGGCGACCACGCCCCCGACCAATACCGCGTCGCGATTGTCCGCAATTTTGATGCGTGGTACGACGCATTCGACGTGCGGCCGGGAGACCGCCTGTACCTCGCGCCCGCTCAGCGCGTCCGCATCTGGTAAGACGAGCACTCTCGTGCGTGTCACCGTCTGTGAGCTCCCCCATGCCCCCCGCGCGCTGGCGGAGGCGTGGGCCGGATTGTGTGAGCACACGTCGAAAGCACAGTCCGAGCTGGTGCTCCTGCCCGAGCTGGTGTTCGTGGATCCGGTCTGGGAGGAGGACCGCTTCGACCCCGTCCACTGGTCCGCGGTAGTCGCCCACAGCGCCGCCCGTCTCCGGCACCTCCCGGAGCTCTGCACACCCTCTGTCGTGGGGACCCGCCCGGTGAGCATCGACGGCCGGCCATTCAATCAGGGGTTCATCTGGACCGCGGACGCTGGGGTGGCCCCGCTGCGCCGGAAGTTCCATCTCCCCGCAGAGCCGGGGTACTGGGAGGATCGCTGGTTCGACCGGGGGGATCCTGCCTTCCCCGATTTCTGCGCCGGGCCCCTGCGGTTCGGGCTCAACATCTGTACCGAATTGTGGGCGCTGGAGACGTACCCGGTGTACGCCGAGCGGAACGTCCAGGCCATCCTGTCTCCGCGGGCGACGGGGGCGACGACTACATCCAAGTGGCTGTCGGTGGGAGTGGTGGCGGCGGTTCGCTCCGGGGCGTTCAGTCTCTCCTCCAACCGGGTGGATCCGACGGGCGCCTGCGGTGGAGTGGGTTGGATCATCGATCCGGAGGGACGGATTCTGGCGACCACAGGTCGAGAGCAGCCGTTTGCGACCGTGGACATCGACCTGGCCGCCAGCGCTGAGGCCCGGACGCGCTATCCGCGGTACGTGTTCAGCGGGGGTGATTGAGGGCGCTGTACCTCATGCTCTTACTTGCGGGTGAACGTGACCGTGTCGGTGGTGGCGATGAACGTCACGGTGAGCGTGCCCGTCATGGTTTTCCCGTCCGCGCTCAAGGCCCCGATGAAGACCGCCGGGACGACATTCTCCGCCGAGAACGTCATGATCACGGGAGTCGAGTCGCTCACCGTCGGAACGAACCCGATCACGGCCAGCTTCTCGACCGAGTCCTCCGGCGACCGGATGGTGCCGCTGCCCGTGATGATGGTGTCGGTCTGCATCACGGTGAAGTCCAGGGGGAGATACACGTCGGGCGAGCCGGTCCAGTGTCCCGAGGTGGGACCCGCCTTGGGACCGGTCGAATTGGAACACGCGAGCGTCCCGAGGAGGAACGAGAGCGTCACCAGTGCGGAGATCCGCAAGGAGATCTTGGTCATGGTTCAAAATCTGACGCACAAACTGCGCGTCGGGAAGCCCCCCCCGCGGGTCGACCGACTACTGCGGCAGCTGGACGAGCTTCAGAAACTCATATTCCTGACCTTGATGCCCTACTGTCAGAACGCCGCCCGCGAGAACGCCCGTCATCGACGCTAGCCCGGTGGAGTCAATTAGCGTCAACGTCTGACCATCCCATGTGTATGTACCGACTGAGAACGGAGACTGGTCCTGCTGAGACGTCCCATTCGCGTATTCGTATGTCCGCACGACGTCCCATTCGTATGCCCCGGCTGGCGTGTTCCAGCCGAGCTGCATCCCGCCACCAGATATGGTCACCACCACTCCTGAGGAGTCTGTCTGGCAGCACGGTAGGTTTCGGCTCCCCTTGAAACCCGTCATGGCATATTGGCCGACCACGCTCCTGGGGCTCGTAGGAACCATTTGTCCACACGCGCTGGCGGCAAGAAGCATGACGCAAGAGCCGAAGAATCGACCTGTCATCGGCGCCCTCCTTGGTGGGCTGACGATCGTGACACGGCTGCAACCAACCCCTCCTACTCATACCCCTAAGTGACCGGTGCGCGTCACATTGCTGCAGGCCTAACGAACCGCGCTTGAGCCGCGCGGGCTAATTGAGGGCTTCTCCACTTCGGAATGACGATCCGGTCCGTCGTTCCCGCGCCCTGAAGGGCGCTCTCGGCCCGTGCGCGGCCTGAAGGCCTCCAAGGCGGAGGGGCTCCGGCCGTGCAAGCTCTTCAGGGCACTAAAGTACAAGCGCGCTCGCGCCGAGAGCGGCGGCGACCCCCGATCACGCATCCTCCCAATAGGCATCGCTCCGATGAGGACGGCGTCCGATGAGCAGCGAGAAGTTCGGGTCCTGCTCGACCGTGTCTACGAAGTGCTCAAACGTCCCGTGATCAAAGGTCCAAGCCTCGAACTCTTTGAGGGAAGCGGGCACGTCCACAAACGCCAGCTCGCACACCACGCCGCCGACCGGCTCCAGCGACTCCCCATCGTCCGCCACCACCTGCCGCAGCATGAAGAGCTTGGCCTCGGACGATCCCCGCTTGTGGCGGATCTGAACGCTGACACCGGGATCCGATCCTTCAGCGGCTACCCGAACGAATTGCTTGAACACTACCCAGGCCCGCCACGCGTCCAAAGCCTCGGCGGCGAGCCCGCGGGCGGCCAAGAGGCCGAGGAACAGCCCGAGCAGAGCGGACGAGCGTCTCATCACAGCCGCGGGACATCCAGGATCATGTGCCGGGAGCCGCAGACTCGTTGGCGTCGGAAGACTGAGCCTTGGCCTTGTCATCATTGGCCGTCACGCCAATGGCCAAACCGTAGACGATCGCCATGATGCCGCTGATGACCCAGCCGGCGGGGCTCGCCAGCGCGACTTTATCCGCCGGCTTCAGGATTGGCACGATGACGAAGACGAGCACGACACAATAGACCCAAGCGCCAAAGATGAACTCGAGGTACCGGCCGAAGGCCCCGAGGCGCTTGAGGAGGGGTCGGACTCCAGCGAAAAGCAGACCTCCAAGGAATCCGGCGGCGGGGGCATAGACTAAAGCAGCGAGGAGAAGGGATCCGAGAAATGCCCGATCACTCGCGGGCCCAAATACCCATCCAAGGAAAGCGAGCGGGAGAATGATAATCCCGCCCCGCCAGAGGACGAAGGCATAAATGAAGAGTGCCCCGAAGAGCGGAGGCTGCAACCACTCCGGCCGCTGTGACACCCAGTCGCGGAGCCCCCCGTGAACTTCCTTGAGTGACTTGGATAGGTGTCGGCGGGTCATGCCGCCAGTTTGAACATGCCGCCCATTCTGCGCAAGTGGGGCCGGCACGACAAGGCCCCCGCAATCGCGGGGGCCCTAATCGGGGCGGCGGGATTCGAACCCGCGGCCTCCTGGTCCCAAACCAGGCGCGCTACCGGACTGCGCCACGCCCCGTACGACTAGACGCACAGACGCCTAGACGCGTAGACGCACAGGAAACACAACAACAAACCTACATCCCTTTGCGAAGCAGCATCTCTGCCAGGGCTCGAAAGGCCCGGCCCCTGTGCGAAACCCGGTGCTTGGCGGGCAACGAAGCTTCGCCGAACGTCAGGCCGAGCTCCGGGGAGAAGAAATACGGATCATACCCGAACCCGCCCGTGCCCCGGGGCTCCAGGACGATCTGGCCCTCGCAGGTCGCCTCCACAATCTCGGGCGTCGCGTCCACCTGCCCCAGATACGCCACCACGCAGCGATACCGGGCCGTCCGCCGTCGCTCCGGCACTCCGGTGAGTGCGGCCACCAGCTTCGCGTTATTCCGCGCGTCCTGGCCGGCATCCGTCGCTCCGGCGCCCGCCCAGCGCGCCGAATGCACTCCGGGCGCCCCGCCGAGCGCGTCCACCTCGAGGCCGGAATCGTCGGCCACGGTGGGGAGTCCACCCCGCTCCGCGAAGTGCCTCGCCTTCAGCACTGCATTCTCCGCGTACGACGTCCCGCTCTCCAGCTCGTCCTCGGACGGCAACCGGTCCAGGAGGCGGTCCGCCGGCAGCAGCACTTCGAACGGCAGGCCCTCGAGCAGCGACCGGATCTCCCGTGCCTTGCCGGGGCTCCGCGTCGCGACCAGGAGCTTCATGCCCCTCCCCGTCCGGCCTGGCGCCGGGCGAGCTCGGTGGTCGATCGGCCCGGCACGAGCGGCACCCGCACCACCTTGCCGCCCCACCCCTCCAC
>DATMOQ010000399.1:0-6470 GCA_035568195.1 Gemmatimonadales bacterium | reverse complement strand
TCGCCGCGGTGGGGATCTACGGCGTCATCTCGTATGGCGTGACCCAGCGGACGCGCGAGATCGGTATTCGTCTCGCGCTGGGGTCGGACGCGCGGGGCGTGCGGGACCTGGTCCTGCGGCAGGGGATGCGGCCCGCGTATCTGGGCGCCGCGCTGGGCCTGGTGAGTGCCGCAGTGCTCACGCGGTTTCTCCGGACCATCCTGTATCAAGTTGCGCCGCTCGACTGGATGACCTTCCTGCTGGTCCCGATCGCCCTCCTGGGCGTGGCCGCGGCGGCGGTGTTGATCCCGGCCGTCCGGGCCTCGCGGGTAGCGCCGGTGGAGGCTTTGCGGATGGAGTGACCCCTCCCTTCCAGGCGTCCCCTCGACTAAGCTTGAAAAGACGCGTGCGGTAAGCGCGTCCCAGGCTGGGAGCGGTCCGAACCCCTTCGGACCGAGGCGTTTCCCAATCGGCCCCCCAGCCCTGGTACCACGACCAATGGGGCAGGGCAGTGATTTCCGACATCATCGAATCCGGCCGGCGTGATCTCATCGCCGAAATCCGGGAGCTCAAGACGGCGCGCGGCGCCGCGATTCTCGCGCACAACTACCAGCGTCCCGAAATCCAGGACCTGGCCGATCACGTCGCCGATTCGCTCGCCATGGCGCGGCGGGCCGCCACGCTGGACGCTCCGCTTCTGGTGATCTGCGGCGTGCATTTCATGGCCGAGACGGCCGTCATCGCGAACCCCGATAAGCGGGTCCTGATTCCCGACCCCGCCGCCGGATGCTCGCTCGCGGACACGATCCAGGCGGCGGACGTCCGGACCTGGCGGGCGACGCACCCCACCGGAGTCGTGGTCGCCTATGTGAACACGGCCGCGACGGTGAAGGCCGAAGCCGACTATTGCTGCACCTCGGGGAACGCCGTGGCGGTGATTCGGGCACTCCCTCCCGACGTCCCCGTGCTCTTTCTCCCCGACTTCTTCCTCGGGCAGTACCTCAAGAAAGTCACCGGGCGCTCCATTGACGTCTGGATGGGCGAGTGCCACGTCCACGCCGGCCTCACCCGCGAAGCGCTCGACCACCGTCGGGCGGAGTATCCGGACGCCGAGTTCCTCGTGCATCCGGAGTGCGGGTGCGTCACCAGCGCGATGTACTACG
The DNA here is from genome assembly GCA_035568195.1 of Gemmatimonadales bacterium. Taxonomy (GTDB): domain Bacteria; phylum Gemmatimonadota; class Gemmatimonadetes; order Gemmatimonadales; family GWC2-71-9; genus 40CM-2-70-7. The sequence continues at coordinate 5,328 of DATMOQ010000399.1, read as the reverse complement.
CCGAGGCCGAGGGGGACGTGGCGGAGGGGCGGATGCGGATCGTCTCGACGGAGCAGATGATGACCCGGGCCCGCGCATCGTCGGCGCGGCGGTTCGTCGTGGCGACGGAGACGGGCGTGCTCCACCGCCTCCGCCGGGAGAATCCCACCAAGGAGTTCCACGCTGCGGTCGACTCGGCCGAGTGCCGGTTCATGAAGCTCATCACCCTCGAAAAGCTGCGGGACTCGCTTCGGGATCTGCAGTACGAAGTCACCGTGCCCGATGAGGTCGCCGGGCGCGCCCGCCGGGCCATCGACCGGATGCTCGCGATTGGCTGACGCACTGGGGCGGGAAGAGGTCCGCCGCGCGCTCGCCGAAGATCGCGCGGCCTCCGATCAGACCACCCGGCTCCTGGGTGCCGCCATTCACCAGCCCGGCGCCATGGGCTTCGTGGCGGAGGCGCGTTTCGTGGTAGCGGGCCTCCCCGTGGTCGCGGCGGTTTTCGAGGAGCTGGACCGGTCGGCGCAGCTCGAAATCGGGGTGAACGAGGGCGTGTGGGCGAGAGCGGGGGAGACGATCGCCACCGTTCGAGCGCGAACGGGAGCGCTGCTGTCGGGAGAGCGCGTGGCACTGAACTTTCTGCAGCGGTTGTGCGGGGTCGCCACGCTGACCCGCCAGGCAGTGGACGCCGTGAAGGGAAGGGGAAAGGCGCGCATCACGCATACGAGAAAGACGACCCCGGGCCTCCGGGCGCTCGAGCGATACGCCGTGGTGGCCGGTGGTGGCGTGGAGAACCGCGCGTCGCTCGCGGACGCGGTGATGTGGAAAGACAATCACTGGGCGCTTCTGACCGCTCAGGAGGGATCGCTCTCGGAGGCACTGCGGGCGGTGCCGGCCGGCCTGCCGGTGATCGTGGAAGTCGAGAGCGAGGCGCAGCTCCAGCAGGCCCTGGAGGCCGGCGCTACTCATCTGCTCATCGACAACCAGTCCCCGGAGCGTCTGGGCGAGTGGGCGCGGCGGGCCGGCGCGGGCGTCACGATCCAGGCATCAGGGGGAATCACCCTGGAGAACGTCGGGAGCTACGCCGCCGCCGGAGCCCACCTCATCTCCATGGGGGCGCTGACCCACTCGGCGCCGGCCGTCGGCATCCGGTGTGAACTTCTGTAAGTCAATATATATCAATGTGTTAAGCAGCTGTCGAAATCCGAATACCTCGTTCGTCGTGGAGTAGGAGCCGGATGGACCGGCTCTACTACCAAGGAGACGACGATGACGATTCATACCAAGAAGGGCCGGGTGGCGCTGTGGATCACGCAGGCGGTGCTCTGCGCGCTCTTTCTCTTCGCCGGCGGATTCAAGCTCGTGCTTCCTCTGGCCACGCTCGCGAAGGTGTCGCCCCTGCCCGCAGTGTTCCTGAAGTTCATCGGGGTCTGCGAGGTCGCGGGCGGCTTCGGGCTGGTCTTGCCCGGCCTGTTCCGGATCGGCGAGAACCTCACCACGCTGGCGGCCATCGGCCTTGTGGGTGTGATGGCCGGAGCAGTGACCCTGACCGTCGCGATTCAAGGAGTGGCACCCGCGATCATGCCGCTGGCGGTGGGGCTGCTGTTGTTCGCAATCGTGCGCGGCCGCACCGCGCGCCCCCGCACCGTGACGGCGTAGTCCCTGACCCCTGACCCCTGACCCCTGACTTCTGAGGTTCCCATGCGCTTCATGATGCTGGTGATCCCGAAGGCCTATGAGAACGTGAAGGCCGACTTCGTTCCGCCTGTCGATCTCGTGGCCAAGATGACGCAGTACAATGAATCGCTCCGGAAAGCCGGTGTGCTGCTCAGCCTCGACGGGCTGACGCCTCCCGCCAAAGCCGCACGCGTGCTCTTCTCCGGCGGGAAGCCCCGCGTGACCGACGGGCCGTTCGCCGAGGCGAAGGAGATGGTGGGCGGATTCTGGACCATCCAGGTGCGCTCCCGTGAGGAGGCCGTCGAGTGGGCGCGCCGGGCTCCGATGCTGGATGGCGACGTCATCGAAGTCCGGCAGGTCCAGGAGCTGGAAGACTTCCCCGAAGACGTGCGCAAAGCAGCGGGGGGGAAGTAACGATGCCTCGCTATCTCACGTTCATTCGCGCCGACGAGAGCCAGGGGGCTCCGCCGGCCGGGCTGGAGAAGGCGATGGAAGGGTTCATCGTGCAATGGCTGCAGAACGGCACCCTGGTCCAGACCGCCGGACTCGCCCGAAGCTCGGGTGGGGCGCGGATCCGGGTCTCGAAGGGCAAGCTGGTGTTGACCGATGGGCCGTTCGCGGAGGCGAAGGAAGTCATCGGCGGGTACGCGATTCTCGAAGCACCCACCCGCGCGAAAGCGATCGAAGCGTGCCGCGCTTTCATGCAGCTGCACGTCGACGAGTGGCCGGGTTGGGAAGGGGAGTGCGAGATCCGGGCGATGGACTTCGTCGCTCCGTGACGCGGGCCAGGGTGGAGGCTACTTAGAGCGCAGCGCCTTCCGGATCACCAGTTTCAGTCCCGACCAGGTCTCGTCGATCGCGCAGACTTTGACGTCTACAAACCCCAGCGGCAGGGCGAGCTCCCTCGCGGGCCGCCCTTGACCACCACCCGGCTTCCCTCGGCGATGCCCAGCTTCCGGGCCAGGGGGGTGCCGGAGTACCCGGCGGATGGCGGTTTCATGCCTTGCTAGTGCAGCGCCTGACGAAGGGAGTCCATCGCGAGGTGGACCGCGTGCACGATCCGCGCGGCGTCCCGCAGGAGCGGTGGGGTCTCGCCGTCCGCTTTGGACTTGAGCTCGATGCCCCCGATGCCCTGGTACACCGCATGGCCCGCGCTGTCGAACACCGGAACGATCAGCGAGAGCGCGGGCAATATGCCGTCGCCGATCACTCCTCCCGACCCTTCCTGGACGCCGTCCCAGCTGGCCTTCCGTCCCCGAAACGACGCTTGCACTGTGGCGACGGAGGGGCGAATCCAAACGTCCACGTGATGATCGTGCCGCAGCACGGCGAAGGTCGCGGTCTCTACGGCCTGAAGCTTCCCCGCAACGACGCGGCCGGTAAACCGGTCGTAGTAGCCACCGAGCGAATCGCGCACGCGCTGCCAGGTCGCCGCGGTGACTCCGGGCGTGATCACGGTGAAGCCGGCGGACTCGAGGACCGCGGTGATGAGCGAATCGAACACGACATGCCGCGACCGGAGCTCAGGGAGGAGACGCGGCATCGTGGTTTCATCCACGGCGACCACACGTGCCTGTCCCTTCGCGGATCCCTCGAGCGCGAGCAGCAACAGCACGATCGAACCGGCTCTTCTCACGGCGCGGTTCCCGGGGATGTGATCATGGATTGGAGAGCCACGCGCACGCCTTGGCGGAGGCGCTTGGCGTTCGCAAAGATCGCCTCCAGCGGCACCGCGCTGAGCGAGTCTCCTTCGACCTTGAAGAGGACCTGCAGCCCTCCCCGCCCGGTCGCCACAACCGTCCCTTCGGGGTCCTCGACGCTGATCAGCAGCGTCAGGGCCGCGACGGTGCCGCTCCGGCTGATAGGTCCGACCCACTCGCTCTGTCCGTCCCAATCAGCGGACCCCGTCCAGGTGACGACGACGACCTCGACCGAGTCCCGGAGCCAATAGACCGCTCCGTGGCGGGCCAGCAACGCGCTGAGCACGCCCCGGTGCACCGCGCGATACTTGACGGAATCCAGCTCACCCGTGATCGGACTGAACAGGCCGTCCGAGGAGTCGACCAGATGCTTCCACAGCGAACCGGCTTCGGATGGCGGAATCACGTCGTATCCCGCGGCGGTGAGCTCGGTGGTGAGGAGAGAATCGATGACCGTCGCCCGGGGCAGCCTGTCGAGGGGCTCCGGCAAAGACAGAGGAAACAGGGCGACGCCCTTTCGCGTCCGTTGCCCGCTCCCCGCAGCCGGGAAGCAAAGCCCGGTCAGCAGCGCGACAGCCAGGAGTCGCGAGAGACGCATGGATGAGAGGTACGGCACGTTTCAGTTAGGGGCAATCAGGTGCAATCTGAAACCTCCAGCGGCGGAATCCGCTGTCATATGGCGCGTCCGATCACGCGACCAATCCCCAGACAATGAATAGCGACCTGGCCTGCCTGGTTGCGGCGACCCACGAAGAGAACTTCGCGTGGGCCCTCGGGTGCTGCCGCCGGGACCGGCGCGAGGCCGAGGACGTGCTGCAGGCCGTGTACCTCAAGGTCCTCGACGGGCGCGCCCGGTTCGACGGCCGGTCGAGTCTCAAGACGTGGCTCTTCGCCGTCATTCGGCGGACGGCGGCGCAGCACCGCCGGCTGGCCTGGCTCGGGCGACTGCGCTTCATCCCGCTCACCACGACGCCGGATGCCGCGAGCGCCGCGCCCGGTGCGGACGCCACGGTGGAAGTGGCCGAGCGGCGCGAACAGCTCGCGCAGGCACTCGACCGGCTGTCGCGGCGGCAACGCGAGGTCCTGTTGCTGGTCTTCTACCACGAGCACACGGTGGAAGAGGCGGCCGGGGTGCTCGGTATCGGCGTCGGGTCCGCGCGCACCCACTACGAGCGGGGAAAGGCGAGACTGCGGCTTCTGCTGGGAGAGGCTTCATGAAAGAACACGACGAAGATCTCGAGAAGCGCTTCGCGGAGCTGCGTGCCTGGGACCGCCGCGCCATTCCATCATTCGAGGCGCTCGTGGGGAGGCCCCGCCGGACGTCCCGGGCGCCGCTCCTGGCGGTTGCCGCCCTGGTCATCGCGGTCGCTGCCGTAGTGCTGCTTCCGCGGCTGCGCGGGGTGCGGAGTGAAGCGGTGGGGATCGCGGAATGGCAGTCCCCCACGGCGTCGCTGCTTGTGGTCCCCGGCTCGGACCTGTTGCGCACGGTGCCGTCAATTTCGGAGTCTCTCATTCACCTGGAGGAGCAATGAACCTGCGTCACGTGCTTACGGTATCCCTGGCTCTCGTAGGAGTCTCGGCTGCACACGCTCAACAGCAGGTCCCCGTCGGGGCGGTTCCCACCAGGCTCCCTGCGCCGGATCCACTGATGAGCAATCTGTTTCCGCCTGACATCATCATGCAGAATCAGGAGGCCATCAAGCTCACCGACGATCAGCGCCAGTACATCATCACCGAGATTCAGAAGGTGCAGACGCAGACGACCAGCATTCAGTGGCGCCTGCAGGCGGCGATGGAACGTCTCGGCGCCGCGGTTCACGCGGATCAGCCGGCCGAAGCCGTCGTTCTGCCTCAGCTCGACAGCGTGCTCGCACTCGAGCGGGACATGAAACGGGCGCAGATCGGGCTCCTGGTCCGGCTCAAGGGTCACCTCACGGCGGACCAGCAGGCCGCCTTGCGCCAGCGGATGCTG
>DATMOQ010000398.1:0-5652 GCA_035568195.1 Gemmatimonadales bacterium | reverse complement strand
CTAGAGCAGAGAGCGGTAGAGGTCCCGCAGGTGATGATCCCGCAGGTCCCACACCGATTGCCAGAGATCCGGTTCATTGGCGGCGCAGAAGATCTCCGCCGTGGCCCGCTCGTGCTCGGTGTCCGGGGCGCCGAACAGGATGCGCCCGCGCCAAGTCCCGTCTTCGGTCCGGCGGACCGCGAGACGGACAGTGACACCTTGCCCTTCGAATTTTATGGGGGGAAGATCGTGAACGACGGCTGGACGCTCGTCGGCGAAGCTGTGCCGTAATGGTTGCGCCGGCATCGATACCCTGAGGCTCGTTTGGCCTAAGATAAAGAATCCCAACGGAGAAGCAATACTCGGGAGCGGGGAGCGGGGAGCGGGGAGCGGTCGGAGTCCGGGAAGAGTGAGTTCCCCCTCGCATGATCGGATGACAGTTGGTTGAAGCCTCGACCTAACCTCGGGCATGCATCGTTACCGATCCCTCGAGGCCTGGAAAAGGGCCCACAAGACGGCGCTGCTCGCCCTTCAAACAACCGACGCTGCTTATCACCCCAAGTCGCGTTCTCTTTTCGACCAGATCCGACGTGCGGCCGTCTCGATCGAGGCGAACATTGTTGAAGGATACGGTCTGGGGAGTACGGCGCAGTTCCTTCGTCACCTCTACATTGCCCGGGGTTCGGCTGCGGAGGCCGAGTGTTTGGTACGACTGGCAGTTGAGGTCGGCTATCTGGGCGAGGAGCGGGGTGGTGAGCTTGAAGCCGCCATTAGTGGGTCGCTTGCGACCATTCACGGGCTCGTCAAAGCCCGCCGCGGAGCTTCCATTTCCTAGACTCCGACCGCTCCCCGCTGCCGTCGCGCTGTTCGCGACGGCGTCCTTTAGAGCTCCCCGCTCCCAGGTTTTTCGGGGGCTCCGGATGTACAAGCGCCTCAATGACTTCACCATCCAGGAGCGCGGCGGGGGTGGGCCCCGTCCCCCTTGACGCCCCGCGCCCGGATCCCTACTATAAGTCCCTGGCACGCCTTCAGATACCCAAGCATCCTCTTTCACATACAAACCGCGTTCACTCCCCCGAATTCAGGGGGTTCCCCCCGCCGTACATCGTCTAACGGAGCCGAAGCACACGTGGACATCGCTGAACTCAAGAGAAAGTCCGTCGCCGAGCTGCACGCGATGGCCGAGAGTCTGAACATTCAGAACTACTCTGGGATGAGAAAACAAGATCTCATCTTCCGCATCGAGCAGAGTCTGCTCGACACCGACACGGTACTGCGCGGAGAGGGCGTCCTGGAGATTCTGCCGGAGGGGTACGGCTTCCTCCGCAGCCCCGACTGGAATTACCTGTACGGCCCCGACGATATCTACGTCTCTCCCAGTCAGATCAAGCGCTTCGACCTCCGCACCGGCGACACGATCCTCGGCCAGGTGCGGCCGCCCAAGGAGGGCGAACGCTATCTGGCGCTCCTCAAGGTGGAGAACGTCAATCTCGAGGAGCCGGAGAAAGCCAAGCACCGGGTCGCGTTCGACAACCTCCGCCCGCGGTACCCGGAAGAGCGGATCCGTCTGGAGCGCAAGGACGGCGACCTGTCGATGCGGGTGATGGACATCCTCTGCCCCATCGGCAAGGGCCAGCGCGGCCTGATCGTATCGCCGCCGAAGGCCGGCAAAACCATCCTGATGCAGAAGCTCGCCAACTCCATCATCGAGAACCATCCCGAGGTCTACCTCATCGTGCTGCTCATCGACGAGCGGCCTGAAGAGGTGACCGACATGGAGGAGAACGTGAAGGGGGCGGAAGTGATCTCGTCCACCTTCGACGAGCCCGCCGACCGGCACGTGCAGGTCGCGGATATGGTGATCGAGAAGGCCAAGCGCATGGTGGAGCACGGCAAGGACGTGGTCATCCTGCTCGACTCCATCACCCGTCTGGGCCGGGCCCACAACGTGGTGGTGCCGCACTCGGGCAAGATCCTGTCCGGCGGCGTGGACGCCAACGCGCTGCAGAAGCCCAAGCGGTTCTTCGGCGCCGCGCGCAACATCGAAGGCGGCGGGTCGCTCACCATCCTGGCCACCGCCCTGATCGACACGGGCTCCCGGATGGACGAGGTGATCTTCGAGGAGTTCAAGGGTACCGGCAACATGGAGGTGATCCTCGACCGCCGCATCGCCGACCGCCGGGTCTATCCCGCCATCGACGTCCAGCGGACCTCCACCCGGAAGGAAGAGCTCCTCCTGGCCAAGGACGAGCTCAACAAGGTCTACCTGCTCCGCAACTTCCTGGCGGACATGCCGCCCGTGGAAGCCATCGAGTTCCTGCTCGAGCGGATGAAACGGACCAAGACCAACAACGAGTTCTTCGCCACGATGGCGCAAGGGTGACCTCCGGCCCGGGCCGGCTGCTGGGTGTGGACTGGGGCGAGAAGCGGATCGGGCTCGCGCTGTCCGACGAGTCCCGGACGCTGGCCCAGCCCCTCGACACCCTCACCCGCCGGCCCGGGAAGCGCTTCCCCATGACGGCCCTGAAGGAGCACCTCGACCGCCATGCCGTCACCGGTGTGGTGGTGGGGCTTCCCCTCGACGCAGCCGGAAACGAAGGGGAGGCCGCGCAGGCGGCCCGCGCGCTGGCGGACGACATCGCGCGCCGGTCGGGACTGCCGGTGGCGCTCTGGGACGAGCGGTTCACCACGGCCCGGGTCCTGGGCGCGGTCCGGGAGATGGGCGGGAAGACGAGGGACCGCAAGGCCGACGTAGACGCGCTCGCCGCCACGCTGCTCCTCCAGCACTACCTCGACGCCCTGCGCGGGAGCGCGGTCTGAAATCCCGGCTGCCCTTCCTCCTCCTGCTGGCGGCCTGCTCCTCCACGCCGGCGCGCGGTCCCCAGATCACGGTCACCATTCCCCGCGGCGCGAGCTTCGACGTCGCCATGGACTCGCTCTCCGCCCGGGGCGTGGTCGCGCATCCGTTCTGGTTCCGGGTGTGGGCCAGGTTCAACGGACTCCGGTCGAACCTCAAGAGCGGGAGCTATGCGTTCCACCAGGACGAGACCTGGCGCGTGATCGCCGACGCCCTGTCCACCGGCCGGGGCGCGCTGGTGCACTGGACCGTCCCCGAAGGCCTCATGGCCACCGAGGTCGCGGAACTGGCACAGAGCCGGCTCGGCATCCCGAAGGACTCCTTCCTCCTCGCCATCCGCGATCCCGATCTGAAGGAAGAGCTGGGGGTGCCGTCCAACGCGCCCACCGTCGAGGGCTATCTCTTCCCCACCACCTATCTGGTGCCGGCCAAGATCGGCGCGCGCGACCTGACGCGCGCCATGGTGCGCGAGTTCCTGGGGCAGTGGGACTCGAGCTGGAGTCAGGCCCTCGATTCCGCGCACATCACGCGGCAGGCGGTGGTGACCGTAGCCTCCATTGTGGAGGCGGAGGTCCGGTACGACCCCGACCGGCCGTACGTGGCGGCGGTGTACCTGAACCGGCTGCGGCGGGGGATGAGACTCGAGGCCGACCCGACGGTGATCTACGCCTATGGACGGCGGCTGAAGCGGGTGTTCGAGAAGAATCTGCTGATCAAGTCACCCTACAACACCTATCTCCACGCGGGGCTCCCGCCCGGCCCGATCGCGCAGCCCGGACACGCGAGTCTGGACGCCACGATTCATCCCGCGAACGTGCCCTACATCTATTTCGTGGCCCAGCCCGACGGCAAGCACATTTTTTCGGTGACGTACGCGGAGCATCTGGCCGCGATCCAGAAGGTCAAGCGACTGCGTGCCGCAAGTCGCGCGCGGCGCGCTCCGGCTCATCGGACCCCACCACCGCCGCAATGACGGCGACGCCCGCCGCCCCGGCCTTCCGGATGGCGCCGGCGTTCTCGCGATTGATCCCGCCGATCCCGATCACCGGCACGCCCGGTGGGGCCAGTGCCGCGAGCCGCGCGAAGCCGGCTGGACCGAGGGGCGGGCCCGCATCCGTCTTGCTGGCGGTGGCATAACAGGGCCCTATGCTCCAGTAGCTCGCGCCGGGATACGCGCGCTGCGCCTCCTCAGGGGATCCCACCGAAATGCCCACGATGAACCCGGCGGGGAAATGCGCGGCGAGGGAGCCGGGCGGGACGTCGTCCTGGCCCAGATGAACGCCGGCGGCACCCACGGCCAGCGCGACGTCCACGCGATCATTGACGAGGACCGGCACCGGCAGGGCGCCCACCAGCGCGCGCGCCACGGCCGCCACCTCTCCCGCGGGCGCCGGCTTCCACCGGACCTGGACCGAGGTGGCGCCCCCCGCTACCGCCCGCCGGCACACCTCCACGACATTCCGCCCCTTGAGAAGCGAGGCGTCCGTGAGCACCATCAAGCGCACCTGATCCACGAGCATCGATGACCACCAGGATTCTGCGGGGTTTGCGCGGGGCCACGACGGCCGCCGCCAATACCTCCGACGCCATTCTCGACGCCACCGCCGAGCTGCTCGCCGGGCTGCAGACGGCGAACGGGTTCGCTCCCGAAGACATCGAGAGCGCCATCTTCACGTCCACCCCCGATCTCACGGCCGACTACCCGGCCCGGGCCGCCCGGGGACTGGGCTGGACCGGTGTACCGCTGCTGGGCGCGCAGGAGGTCCCGGTTCCCGGCGGCGTCCCACATTGCGTCCGGGTGCTCCTGCATTTCTATACCGACCGCCGGCCCGAGCAGCTCAAACATATCTATCTGCGCGGCGCCTCCGCCCTCCGCCCCGACCGCGCCTCGTGAACGACGCCGGGCAGGTCGCGGTCACCGCGAAGGGAGCCGCTCGCTGGCGCGCCGGACATCCCTGGATCTATCGCTCCGACGTGGCGGACGAGCCGGGAGACCGCGCCGGCGTGGTGCGGGTGACCGACCGGAAGGGGAAGTACCTGGCGCGGGCCCTCTACTCGCCGAGGTCCGAAATCAGACTCCGGCTCTTGACCACCGACGACGTGGACATCGACGGGGAGTGGTGGCGTTCCCGGATCGCGGCCGCCGCGGCCCGGCGGACCGGCATCGACGCGACGGCCTGGCGGGTGGTACACGGCGAGGGCGACGGACTGCCGTCACTGGTGGTCGACCGCTACGGTCCCTACGCGGTGGTCCAGCTCCTGTCCGCCGGCGTCGAGGCCGAGCGCGAGCGGATCGGCGCGGCCCTCCAGGAGGTGCTTTCGCCCGAGGGCATCCTGCTCCGCAATGACGCCGCCGTCCGGCGTCACGAAGGGCTCCCGCTCGAGGTCACCCTGCTCGCGGGGGCGGTGCCGGAGACGGTCGAAGTGACCGAGTCGGGCGTGAAGTACCTGGCGGCCCCCTGGCACGGGCAGAAGACGGGAGGGTTTCTCGATCAGCGGGAGAATCGGGTGCTCCTGGCATCGCTCGCGAGGCCGGGAGGCCGCGCGGCCGACTTCTTCGCCTACCACGGGTCGTTCACCATCCATCTGGCGCGGAAGGCGGCCTCGGTGCTGGCGGTGGATTCGAGCGCCGAGGCGCTGGAGCGGGGAGCGCGGAATGCCGCCCTGAACGGCAGCGCCAACGTCACGTGGAAGGAAGCGAATGTGTTCGATCTCTTGCGGGAGCTCGAAGCGCGGGGCGAGGCCTTCGACACCATCGCGCTCGATCCGCCGGCCTTCGCCAAAACCAAGGCGAGCGTCGAGCGCGCGCTCGCGGG
>DATMOQ010000397.1:0-8902 GCA_035568195.1 Gemmatimonadales bacterium | reverse complement strand
TCGCCCAGGAATCCGAACTGCCGTCCTTCGGTGCAGCGGGCCACGAGCTGACGCACCACCGCGGGGGCGAGATGCCGGACCCGGGCCACGCGGGCGATCTGGAGCTCGGCGGCGGCAGGCGAAATGTGGGGGTCCAGTCCCGATCCCGACGCGGTGACCAGATCGGACGGGACCTTGCCCCTGACCGCGCTGTCCAATCGCACCGCGCTGTCCACGGCGCCCGCCACGAGCGTGTCGGCGAGCTTGGCGCTCGTGGGGCCGAGGTTGGTGCCGGCCGAGAGGGTATCGTCGTAGCCGGCGCCCGCCGCCGACGGCCGGGCGTGGAAGTAGTCGGCCCGGGCGAAGCGCTGGCCGATCAACGCGCTCCCGACCACGCGGCCATGGACGGTGATGAGGGACCCGTTGGCCTGGCGGGGAAAGAGCAATTGGGCCGCGCCGGTGACCAGCCCGGGATACACCAGGCCCGTGATGACCATGATCACGAGGGTCGAGACGACGGCGGGGCGCAGCTGGTTCTTGAGCATGCTCACACCATCCTCAGGAGGACTAAGCCCAGGTCGATGATCTTGATGCCGGCAAAAGGCACCAGGACCCCGCCCACGCCGTAGATCCAGAGGTTGCGCCGCAGGATCTGAGCGGCCGGCGCCGGCCGCCACCGCACGCCCCGAAGGGCCAGGGGGATCAGTGCGATGATGATGAGGGCGTTGAAGATCACGCTCGCGAGCACGGCGGACTGCGCCGAGTGCAGGCGCATGATGTTGAGCGCCTGCAGGGCGGGGTAGGTCGCGACGAACATCGCCGGAATGATCGCGAAGTACTTGGCCACATCGTTGGCGATCGAGAACGTGGTGAGGGAGCCCCGGGTGATCAGGAGTTGTTTCCCGATCTCCACGATCTCGATGAGCTTGGTGGGGTTCGAGTCGAGATCGATCAGGTTTCCCGCCTCCTTCGCGGCCTGCGTCCCGGTGTGCATGGCCACCGCCACGTCGGCCTGGGCCAGTGCCGGCGCGTCGTTGGTACCGTCGCCGGTCATGGCGACGAGACGCCCGCCCGCCTGCTCCTCCCGGATCAGGGCCATCTTGTCTTCGGGCTTTGCCTCCGCCAGAAAGTCGTCCACGCCCGCCTCGGCGGCGATGGCGGCGGCGGTGAGAGGGTTGTCGCCCGTGATCATCACGGTGCGGATGCCCATGGCCCGCAGTTGCTCGAATCGCTCCCGGATACCGCCCTTGACCACGTCCTTCAGGTAGATGGCTCCGAGCGTTCGGGCCATCCCGCCGTTCCGCTCCGCCACCACCAGGGGGGTGCCCCCCTCTTTGGCGATCCGCTCGACCGCGGTGGTCAGGACCGCCGGCACGTCGCCGCCATGGTCCCGGACCCAGCGGCCCACCGCGTCGGCGGCGCCCTTCCGCAGCTCCAGGGGCCCAGCATTGATGCCGCTCATCCGTGTGGTCGCCGAAAAGGGCACCGGCTCCACTTGCTCGAGCGGACGGGCCCGGAGGCCGAACTGCTTCGCGAGCACCACGACACTGCGCCCCTCGGGCGTCTCGTCCGGCAGGGAGGCCAGCTGGGCCCGGTCGGCGAGGTACTCGCGCGTGATACCAGGCGCGGGCACGAACTCCACCGCCTGGCGGTTGCCCAGCGTGATGGTGCCGGTCTTGTCGAGGAGGAGCGTGTTGACGTCACCAGCCGCCTCGACGGCCCGGCCGCTCATCGCGATCACGTTGTGCTGGATCATCCGGTCCATCCCCGCGATCCCGATGGCGGAGAGGAGGCCGCCGATGGTGGTGGGGATGAGGCAGACCAGGAGCGAGACGAGGATGGGAATGGAAACCGCACCCCCGGAGTAGATGGCGAACGGCTGCAGCGTCACCACCGCCAGCAGGAATACGATCGTGAGCCCCGAGAGGAGGATGATCAGGGCGATTTCGTTCGGGGTCTTCTGGCGGCTCGCGCCCTCCACCAATGAAATCATCCGGTCGACGAACGTCTCGCCCGGGTTCGCGGTGATCCGGATGATCAGGAAGTCCGAGAGCACCCGGGTGCCGCCGGTGACCGCGGATCGGTCTCCGCCGGACTCACGGATGACGGGCGCCGACTCCCCCGTGATCGCCGACTCGTCGACCGACGCCACGCCCTCGATCACCTCTCCGTCTCCGGGGATGAGATCGTTGGGCATGCAGATGACGACGTCCCCCCGACGGAGCTCGTTCGCCTTCGTCCATTCCCCCGAGTTTCGGTCGGCGGGATTCTTCAGCCGCTTGGCGGGCACGAGGGTCCGGGTCTTCCGCAGCGACTCCGCCTGCGCCTTGCCGCGCCCCTCGGCCATGGCTTCGGCGAAGTTCGCGAAGATCACGGTGAACCAGAGCCAGAGCGTGATCTGCAGCGTGAACCCGATCCCGCCTCGTCCCGCGATGACGTCGCGCAGCAGGATCAGCGTGGTGAGAGCACTGCCGACCATCACCACGAACATGACCGGGTTCCGGACCATGTGCCTGGGGTCGAGCTTCGCGAACGCGTCTCGTGCGGCGCGACGGACGATGGGCGGATCGAAGAGCGGGCGGGTGGCGAGGGCCATGGGCTAGAACACCCTTCCCAGTCCCATCAACAGGTGCTCGACCACGGGGCCGAGTGCGAGGGCCGGAAAGAAGGTCAGGGCGCCCACGATCAGGATCACGCCCAGGAGCAGCACGACGAACAGCGGGCTGGCCACGGGGAACGTGCCCGCCGACTCCGGGCTGGTCTTGCGCTCGGAGAGGAAACCGGCCAGCGCCAGCATCGGCACCATCATGGCGAAGCGGCCGAACAGGGTCCCCACGCCGAGCAGGGTGTTGTAGTAGTACGTGGTGCCGGTCAGCCCCGCGAAGGCGCTGCCGTTATTCCCCGTCACGGACGTGAAGGCGTACAGGATTTCGGACAGGCCGTGGGGTCCGGCGTTGCTCAGGCCGGCCAACCCCTGGGGCAGCACCACGGAGGCGGCGGTGAACAGGAGAATCACGGCGGGAAAGATCAGCACGTAGAGCATGGCCATCTGGACCTCGCGGCTCTGGATCTTCTTGCCCAGATACTCCGGCGTCCGCCCCACCATGAGGCCGGCGATGAAGACCGTCAGAACGGCCATCACGATGATGCCGTAGAGTCCGGAGCCCACGCCGCCGAAGATCAGCTCCCCCAGCTGGATGTTCACCAGCGGCACCAGTCCGCCGAGGGGGGTGAAGGAATCGTGCATGGCGTTGACCGCGCCGCACGAGGCGTCGGTGGTCACGGTGGCGTAGAGGGCCGAGTTGGCGATCCCGAACCGCACCTCCTTGCCTTCCATGTTGCCGCCGGGATTCGTCGCGGTGGCCGCGACATCCACCCCCCGCGCGGCGTGGATCGGGTTCCCCCGGGCCTCCGCCCAATAGGCCGTGGTGACCCCACCGGCGAACAGCGTGAACATCGCGGCCCAGAGCGCCCACCCGTGGCGCTGGTTCTTCACCATCCGACCGAAGGTGTACGTAAGCCCCGCGGGGATCACGAAGATCGCGACCATCGAGAGAAAGTTGGTCCCGGCCGTGGGGTTCTCGAACGGGTGCGCCGCATTGGCGTTGAAGAATCCGCCGCCGTTGGTGCCCAGCTGCTTGATGGCTTCCTGGCTGGCCACCGGCCCCATGGCCAATACCTGCTTCGCGCCTTCGAGGGTGTGTACGGTGACGTAGGAGCCGAAGTTCTGGATCACGCCCTGCTGCACGAAGACCAGCGCCAGGATGAGCGACAGCGGCAGGAAGACGTAGAGGGTGCCCCGGATCAGGTCGGTCCAGAAGTTCCCGATGCGGCCTCCGGAGCGCCGGGCGATGCCCCGGGCCAGCGCCACCGCCGCGGCCACGCCCGCGGCGGCCGACGCGAAGTTATGGAAGGCGAGCTGCATCATCTGCGAGAGGTAGGACATCACCGTCTCGCCCGCGTACGACTGCCAGTTGGTGTTGGTGGTGAACGAGGCCGCGGTCTCGAAGGCCTGGCGGTCGCTCACCGCCGCCCGGTGGAAGGGGTTCAGGGGCAGGGATCCCTGGAGGCGGAGCGCCGCGTAGGTCACCAGCATCGAGACGCCGCTGAACAGGAGAAGGGCCGCGGCGTACCGGGTCCAGTGCTGGTCGTCCTGGGGATCGACACCGCACAGGCGATAAATGACGCGCTCCACCGGGGCCAGCGAGCGGAGGGAGCCGTCGTACACGCGCAGCAGGTACAGGCCCATGGGCTTGGTCAGGCAGAGCACCGCCACCGAGAAGACCAGGATCTGCAGCCATCCGTTTCCGGTCATCAGAACTTCTCCGGCCGGAGCAGCGTGTAGACCAGGTACATCAGCAGCGCGAGCGCGACCAGGGCGGCCACAAGCGTCTCGACGCTCACGGACGCTCCCCGTCGCGCCCGGCCTCGCGGCCCAGGCGCTCGCACCCGCGGACGTAGGCCAGCATCAGTCCGAAGAACGCGAGGGTGATGAGGATGTAGGCGACGTCCACCGTGACACCTCCCGGAAGTACGGGAGGGTACCGCGTGAGGCATTAAGAGGGTGTTAGCGTTTCCGGCTTCCGGGCTTCGAGGTGCGGTGGACGCGCGCCTTCATGCGGTAGAGGGCGACGTCCGCCCGCGCCAGGAGCGCCTCCGGAGTGCCGCCGTCCTGCGGGAAGAGTGCCAGCCCGTAGCTCGCCGTGATCCGGGGCGGCTCGGCGTCGGTGGCGAGGCGGGCGGTGATCCGTCCGGCAGCCTCGAGGGCGGCATCCGCGTCTCCTTCGGGCAGCACCACCGCGAACTCGTCCCCGCCATAACGAGCGAGGGTGTCCGCCGACCGGCAGGCGTCCCGCAGTGCGTCCGCCATCCGGCAGAGGGCGCGGGAGCCCGTCGCGTGTCCCAGGCGATCGTTGATCGTCTTGAGGGCGTCCACGTCGAGGAACAGGATGGCGAACCCTCGCCCGCTCCGGAGACACCGGCGAATCTCGGCGCCGAGCACGGCCATCAGCTCGCGATAGTTCAGCAATCCGGTCAGCGGGTCCCGGGTCGACCGGAGCTGCAGGCGCCGTTCCGCGCGGTGGCGCTCCCCGGCGGCGGCGGCGAGCAGCAGCGTGGTGGTGCTGACCACGCCGAGGAAGGCCTGGAGCATGAGAAGCGAGCCATTGGGCGAGCCGTTGACCACGAACGGGCCGGTGCCGTGCAGCGTGCCGTTGATCGCGATGGCGGACACGAACACCACGCCCAGGCTCGTGACGCGCGGACCCACGCGGAACGCGGCCCAGAAGAGGGGCGGCAGGCACAGGAACTCGATCGGGGCGCGGGAGGGGGCCCAGGGCGATCCGGGATCGAACGCCAGCCCCGCCACGAGAATCAACGTGACCAGGAACAGCACCCCCTCGGCCAGGAAGGTGCGGCTCACGCGGCGGGGGCGCCGGCTCCAGAGGAGCAATGTAGGGGCCACGATAATGGCGCCCACGGCGTCACCCAGCCACCAGGTACTCCAGACCCACCCGATCCCCGCCCAGGGGGCCACGCCGCCCAGCACGAGGGTCAGCGCCCCGACGGTAGCCGCGATGGCGGTGGCGCCCAGACCGGCCATGCCGATGAAGCCCACGAGCGAGCCGATCCGCCGGACCGATCCCGCGCCCGCCGCCCACCGGGCCACGAGCGTCGCGCCCACGACGGCCTCCAGCGTGTTGCCGCCGGCGATTCCGAGCGACGTGAAGACGTTGCCCGCCGTGGTCAGGTTCACCAGGAAGGCTCCGGTGAACACCGCGGGCCAGAGCCAGCGGCCGTAGATCAGGAGGGCCGCGAGCGCGATGCCGGTCGGGGGCCAGACGGGGGTGGCACTCGGGTTCAGGAAGGCCACGCGGAGCCCCAGCTTCCCCGCGACGAAGTAGATCATCGCGAGTCCGAGCCAGGCCGCGATGCGGCGGCCGGGAGCGGGGGCGGAGCGGAAAAAGCGCATCTCTAACGGGTGCGGTACCCTGGGCCGGAGGGCTGTAAGCCACGTCACCTCAGGCCGGTGGTCCGAACTCCCCCTCCCAGCGTGCCGTGACCACGGTGGCTAGGCAATTCCCTACCACGTTGACGGAAGTGCGGGCCATATCCATCAGCACGTCCACGCCGAAAATAGTCGTGACCGCCTCGACCGGCAGATGGAAGGTCCCGAGCGTGCCGGCCAGGATGACGAGCGAGGCGCGCGGGACCCCCGCCACGCCTTTGCTGGTGAGCATGAGCGTCAGCATCATGAACAATTGCTGCCCGAGCGACATGTGGATCCCCGCGGCCTGCGCGGCGAATACCGACGCGACGGCGAGATAGAGGGTGCTGCCGTCGAGGTTGAACGAGTAGCCCGTCGGAATCACGAACGCGACGATTTTCTTCGGCACGCCGAGCTCTTCCATGCGCTCCATGGCGAGCGGCAAGGCGGCCTCTGAAGACGCCGATGAGAAGGCGATCATCCAGGGCTCGCTCACGGCGCGCACGAAGCGGAGGACGGGCACCCGGGCCACGAGCGCGGCCGGCAGCAACACCACCAGTCCGAACACGACGAGCGCCAGGTACAGCGTCGCGACGAGGGTGAACAGCGGTCCGAGAGCCTTCACCCCCCCGCGGCCGACGGTGGCGGCCAGCGCCGCGCCAACCCCGATGGGCGCATACAGCATCACGACGTTCGTGAACTTGAACATGATGTCGGAGAGGTCCTGGCAGAGCGCGACCATCCGGTCCTTCACCGGCGCCTTCACCTGCGTCAGCGCCACCGCGAAAATCACCGTCCAGATCACGATCTGCAGGACTTCGTTGCCCGCCGCGGCTTCGAAGAAACTCTGGGGGAACGAATGCTCGAGGATGCCCGCGGCGGTCGGGGGAGACGCGACGGGCGGGGCACCCGGCAGGAGGGTTACGCCCACGCCGGGCCGGATCAGGTTGACCGCCGCGAGACCGACGGCGAGCGCGAGGGTGGTGACGATCTCGAAATAGATCATCGCCTTCAGGAACAGGCGTCCGACCGCCCTCAAGTCGTCGCCGTGCCCCGCGATACCCACCACCAGGGTCGAGAAGATCAGCGGCACGATGAGCGACTTGATGAGGCGGAGGAAGATCGTGGCCAGGGGCTGAGTCGCCACCGCGGCGGCGGGCGCGGCGAGACCAAAGACCAGGCCCAGCACCATGGCAATGAAGATCCAGTGGCTGAGCTTCAGACGGCGGAGGATAGGGCTCAGGTCCGGGGGCGACGAAGGACTTCGTGCACTTTGCGGGCGAGGCCGTCGAGGGTAAACGGCTTCTGGAGGTAGTTGATCCCCGGCTCCAGCATGCCGTGGGTGACCACCGCGTCGTCGGTGTAGCCCGACATGTACAGCACGCGGATCTGCGGCCGGAGCTCCACGAGCTGTTCGGCCAGCTGGCGACCCGAAATGCCGGGCATCACGACATCCGTCAGGAGCAAATCGATCGGGCCGTGATGCTTCGCCGCCAGACGCAGTGCGGCGTCGCCGTTGGCGGCTTCGAGGATCCGGTAGCCCGACCGCTCGAGCATCTCGCGGGCCACTCCCCGGACCGCGGTCACGTCCTCGACGATGAGGACGGTCTCCGAGCCGCGGGGCGGGGGGGTCGGGGCGGGAGCGGGGGTATCCGACCGCCCGGCCGTGTCGGTGATGCGGGGGAAATAGATCTTGAAGCTCGTGCCCCGGCCGGGCTCTGAGTACACCCAGATGAACCCGCCCGACTGCTTCACGATCCCGTAGACCGTCGCGAGTCCCAGCCCCGTGCCCTTGCCGGTCTCCTTGGTGGTGAAGAAGGGCTCGAAGATGCGCTCCTTGGTGGCTTCATCCATCCCGATCCCGGAATCCGACACGGCCAGCATGACGTAACTGCCCGCCTGCGCCACAGGATGGCCGCGGACGTAGGTGAGATCCATCTCGACGTTCTCGGTCTCGATGGTCAGCACCCCGCCGGTGGGCATCGCGTCTCTCGCGTTCACCGCCAGGTTCATGATGATCTGCCCCAGCTGGCCCGGATCGAGCCGGGCGACGCCAAGATCGGGCTCCAGGGACGTCATCATCTTGACGTCCTCGCCGATGAGGCGATTGAGCAGCTTTTGCGTGGACTGCACCACCGAGTTGATGTCGAGGACCTGGGGCTGCAGCACCTGCTGCCGGCTGAAGGCGAGGAGCTGCTTGGTGAGGCTGGCGGCGCCGTCGCCGGCTTTCTTGATCTCCTGGATGCTCTCGAGCGCGGTGGGGGTGAGGCCGCCATCTTCGATCAGCAGCGTCGAATAGCTCAGGATGACGGTGAGGAGGTTGTTGAAGTCGTGCGCCACGCCGCCCGCCAGGCGCCCCACGGCCTCGAGCTTCTGCGCCCGCACCAGCTGCGCTTCGAGCTGGCGTTGCGCGGTCACGTCGCGCACGAAGGTCTCGTAGTACTCCACCTCGCGCGCGGCATTGCGGATGGCGCGGACGGACAGCTGCACGGTGAGCGGCTGGCCGTCGCGGCGCTTCCAGGTCGCTTCCACCTCGTCGTATTCGCGGTCCGTGTACGTGTCCCGGGCCACCAGCGTCTTCCGCTCTTCCGCGTCGACGTACAAGTCCCGGCCCATGTCGAGGGCGAGCAGATCGGCGGCGGACTCGTACCCCAGCATCTGGACCAGCGCGCTGTTGACGGAGAGGAACCGGCCCGTCGTGTTCGAGCGGTAGATGCCGAGCGGGGCGTGCTCCACCAGCGTGGCGTAACTCGCTTCCGACTCGCGCAACGCCGTCTCGGCCTGCCGACGCGCGCGTCGTTCCTCCACGTCGCGGAGTTCGCGCGCAATGGCGGGCAGGAGGCGCTTCCACTGCCCCTTCATCACGTAGTCGTTGGCGCCGGCGCGCATCGCGGCGACGGCGGTTTCCTCGCCGATGGTGCCGGACACGAAGATGAA
>DATMOQ010000396.1:0-2468 GCA_035568195.1 Gemmatimonadales bacterium | reverse complement strand
GCCTGAATCGCGATCTGCGTGGGCGTGGGAATGAACGTCACCGGAGTCGAATCGGCGGCGCCCGAGAGTGTGCGGACCACGACGTACACCGATTTCCGGAGCGCCGGCGCGTGCAGGATCCCGAACGCGTTGATCCGTGCCGCCAGCGTGTCGCTCGTCCGCCAGGCGGTATAGAACGACGCGACCGGTATGCCCGCCGAGTCGGCCGTGACCCGGTACCGGAGGCTGTCGGAGAAATGGAGAACCGAGTCGAGCGGCGAAATGTGGAGCGCCGTCACGCCCGCGCCCGGACCCGCATAGTGCAGCGTGATGGAGATCGGTGGTCCGGAGCTGGACGACGACCCGACCGTCACGACGGCCTGCTGGGTCCCGGTGAACAGGGGCACACCGGTCGCGGACAGAATGAGCGAGACGCTCAGCGTCTCCGACGGCTGGGTGAGCAGGACCGACAGGTTGAGGTGGACCTGACTCGAGTCGGGATTGAAGAACGCGGTGGTGTCTCGAATGGTGTCGGCGGGCGCGTGTACGACCACGACGCGCAGGGAATCGACGGTCAGGCCGAATCCGGACAGGTCCACATGCTGCGCGATGATGGGCCGTACGGCAAACGACGCCCGTCCCCCGCCCCGGGGTGCCACCGGGTTGTCCCGGCAAGTAACCACGGCGAGACCCATGACCAAAGCCGCCACCCAGCGGGTGGCGAGGAGGGTCCTTCGGGGCGGAATCGGCGGCCTCATTGGGGGTCGGGTAATGTGCGGGAGGGCGTTCCAACGTGCTAGGACGTGCGACCCCCGCCGGAGTGACGGGGGTCACACACCTCGGTTCGGCTCGTCTAGAAGACCTTGTCCTTGATGACCAGGCGCAAGTGCAGCGCCGTCAACTGCAGCCTGCCGTCCAGCGGTGTCGTCGTGTTATTCGACAGCTGTGCCTGCACGCCCACGAAGACCTTCTTCTGGGTGAACAGGGAGTCCTGGGCGCTCGTGAGTGTGGCGTTAAGCACCATGTTCGTCGTCAGGGCTCCCGGTCCCGCATTC
Organism: Gemmatimonadales bacterium; assembly: GCA_035568195.1. GTDB lineage: Bacteria > Gemmatimonadota > Gemmatimonadetes > Gemmatimonadales > GWC2-71-9 > 40CM-2-70-7. Next base: position 1,434 of record DATMOQ010000396.1, on the reverse strand, counting down.
CCGGAGGTGGTCAAGATCGGCGTGCCCGCGTACACCGTATTCGAGTCGGCCCCGAAGTAGATCTTGAACGACAAGCTGCCGGAGCCGGTGTTGTTCTGGATGGCGGCGTTCCCGGTCACTTGGACCGTATCGACCACCGAGGATCCCAGACCCGGGAGGAGGGTCACCGACAAGGGCGGGTTGTCGAGGGGGGGCGTGGTCCCGATGATCCCCGGCGTGGTGTAGTGCAGTGTATCCCCCCCGCTGCCCGCGATGAAGCTGTAGACGTCCACATTGAAAATCGCGTGGCCTTCCCCGCAGGCGGCAGCCAGAACCGCGGCGGCGAGGACCGAGAAGCTCAGTCGCGTCGTGCGCATGGTTCCTCCGCCCTAATAAATGGAAAGGGAAGTCGCCATCGTGACCCCCCGCTGATCGGACAGGGGTGAGCTGTGAGTCGCGAATCCGACGTCCAGAGACAGGAAGAGAAAGCGCACGCCCCCTCCCCCTCCGAACTGCACCCGCTTCTGCTGGTCCCGCGACACGCCGGCGCGGAGCGCGAGCGGCCCGACGTGCTGCTCCACGCCCATGTGGACCTCGGTGCCCCGCGCGCCATGCAGGAGCTCGCCGCCGACCATGGTGCCGCCGCCGAGATCGAGCGACGCGTTGGCGAGGTAGGTCACCGGCAGCTTGGTCGTGGCGGACACATGGTTCAAGAGATTGGCGGACACCGTGCTGTTGACGGCGGCCGACGAGTCGAAGTACAGGGTGTCGCGGCGGGTGTCGGGCCACGTGATGGTGGCGCCGACGTCGTTGATCCCGAAGCCCGCTTCGAGCGGACCGTTGACCCACACGAGCCCCAAGTCGGCGCCGACGCCGGTGCCGAACTTGTGACCGAGTTTCGAGTACTGGGTGGTCATGCCGAGTGACGGCGTCACCGGGTTGGTGCCGCCGAACAGCGTGTCGCCGGTGATGAAGCCCCCGTCGGCGCTCGCCTGGCCATAGGCTACGCCGAAGTAATAGTGGCCGGTGAGACCTACGAACAGGCCGTCCTGATCCTTGCCGCTCAGCCGTCCCGCCCAGCCGAGGGACGGCGCGAACCCCGCGGCGGCGAGCGCGTTCCCGGTCGCGTCGTACAGCGTCTGGGTCTGCGCCGGCTGCGCGTCATGCAGGAATGAGAGCAGTTTGGGGCCGAGCTGAAAGTCCACTTCGTCCTGGAGCCACAGCATCACGCTCGCGCGGAATCCCTTCACGCCGATCCCCAGATCGATGGGGCGGCTCGAGCCGCCGAAGCCGAAGGGATCGACCGGCACAGCGGTTCGCGCTTTTCCGAGGTCGATGCTGAACGAATCCTTCCCGATGCCGAACGCGATGTCGTTGGTCGGCGCCGGCACCTTCTTCACTTCCAGGAATATCGGGAGGTCGAGGAGGTAATTCGCGGCCTGCAGCGGATTGAAA
>DATMOQ010000395.1:0-6396 GCA_035568195.1 Gemmatimonadales bacterium | reverse complement strand
GTGCCCGGTCGTGCCGGTGCACACGGCCTCATAGGTGGGATTGGGCCGGGTTCCCCCGGCGTAGCCGGAGGTCACCTTCGAGACGCCCTTCAGCTGTTGAAACACCGCTTCGAGACACCAGAAGCACCCACCTGCCAGAGTCGCTAGAGCCACCGCCGCACCCGTTTCTTGTAGTCGAGGTAAGCCGCACCGAATTTCCGCTCCAGATACGTCTCTTCGCGGGCGATGATCTGCGTCCTGATCACCCAGATGGTCACCGGGAAGAGCACGAGAGGCCAGAGCGAATCCATCATCACCACGCCGCCCAGGTAGATCGTCGCCAGGCTCAGGTACATCGGATTCCGCGTGAACCGGAAGGGCCCGTAGGCCACGATGGTCGTCGCCGGCTTGGTCGGATTCACGGCGGTACCGGCGGCCCGGAACGTGAACGCCGCCCAGAGCGCGAAGGCGACTCCGGCCCCGATCAGCACGCCTCCCACCGGATCCGGCCACGCCGGCTCGCCGGACCACAGGGTCACCGGGTAGAGCCGATGGATCCCGACCCCGGCCAGGAAGAACAGCCCGTAAATGAACGGGGGCGGAAACCGGATGCCTGTTTCGTCACGCGTCGCGGAGTCGGTCATGGCGTCGCTCCAGCCTTGGTACGTCGGAGAGGGTGCCGTCGCATGTGAGGGCAACGACGGAAGGGGCCTTGCGGTTCCTCAGGCCAGCGTGGCCACGGCGATGGCCGCAATGCCTTCGCCCCGCCCGATCCAGCCCATCCCCTCGTTGGTCTTGGCCTTGATGGAAACGGTCGAGAGACCCGCCACGAGGGCGTCGGCGAGGCGTTGCTGCATGGCCGGAATGTGCGGCGCCAGTTTCGGCGCCTCGGCAATGACGGTGATGTCGGCCTGAACGAACTCGTAGCCGGCTTCAGCCACGGCAAGGTTGGCCTGGGTCAGAAGCTTCACGGAGTCGGCGCCCTTCCATTGGGGGTCCGTATCCGGAAACATCCGGCCGATGTCCCCCAGGCCCGCGGCGCCGAGGATGGCGTCGGTGAGGGCGTGACAGACGGCGTCGGCGTCTGAATGTCCCGCCAGGCCCTGGCCGTGCGGGATGACGACGCCGCCCAGGATGAGGGGGCGACCCGGGGCGAAGCGGTGGGAATCGTACCCGATTCCGACGCGCATCTATTTCTTGCCGAGGATCCGGAGGGCGAGGTGCGCGGCGTTCTTGGCGTTGTCGATGCCGACGGTGGCGACCGGCACACCGGGCGGGACCTGCACCGTGGCGAGCAGGGCGTCGAGTCCGTTGAGGGGGCCCACCGCGAACGGCACGCCGATCACCGGCAGGTCGGTCATCGAAGCGGCGAAGCCCGGCAAGGCTGCCGAGAGGCCGGCGCCGGCGATCACGACCTTCACCCCCGCGGCCCTCGCGCCCTTGATGAGGGCCCCGGTCTGGTCGGGCTGGCGGTGGGCGGACGACGCGTGGAACTCGTAGGTGACACCGGCCTTGGTGAGAATCTCGAACGCCGGCTCGATGCGCGGCTTGTCACTCTCCGACCCCACTACGATCAGCACGTCCGGCATCAGGCGGCCTCCGGCATCAGCGAGTAGTCCTGCCGGCGCTTCTTGGGGGTGTAGCCGGCGTCGGCGATGAGCCGCTGCATTTCGCCCAGGGTGGTGCGGTAGGTGGTGCCCGCGGCGGACACCACGTTCTCTTCCATCATCAGGGATCCGAAGTCGTTGGCGCCGAAGCGCAGCGCCACCTGCCCCACCTTGAACCCCATGGTCACCCACGACGCCTGGATGTTGGGCACGTTGTCGAGCACCACGCGGGCGATGGCCTGCGTGCGGAGATAGGTCACCGCGTCGGTCTTGCCCAGGTGCTCGAGCTGCGTGTGCTCGGGCTGGAGCGGCCAGCAGATGAAGGCGGTAAACCCGCCCGTTTGCCGCTGAACCTCGCGTACCCGGAACAGGTGCTCCATCCGGTCTTCGAGGGTCTCGCCCAGGCCGTACATCATCGTCACGCTGGTCTTGAGCCCCAGCCGGTGCGCGATCGCCATGACCTCCAGCCAGCGGTCGGCGCCCGCCTTCTTCTTCGCCACCTGATCGCGGATGCTCTGCACCAGGATTTCCCCGCCGCCGCCGGGAATCGAGTCCAGGCCCGCCTGCACCAGCTCGCGGATGACCTCCTCGATCGACAGTCCGAACCGCGTCGCGAAGAAGTCCACCTCCGACGGCGAGAACCCGTGGATGTGGATGGGGTGGTTCCGCTTGATGTAGCGCAGCAGGTCCAGGTACCACTCGAACGGGATGTAGGGATTGTGCCCGCCCTGCATCAGGATCTGCACGCCGCCCAGGGCCTTCAGCTCGTCGATCTTGCGGCCGATCTCCTCGTACGAGAGTAGGTACCCTTCGGGATGCTTGGGGCGCCGGTAGAACGCGCAGAACTTGCAGTCGGCGACGCAGACGTTGGTGTAATTGATGTTCCGGTCGATGATGTAGGTGACCACGTTCTCCGGGTGCAGCGTCCAGCGCGCCGCGTCGGCGGCGGCGCCGAGCTCGAGCAGCGGCGCGTTCCGGTACAGATCGACGAAGGAGCGGAACTCGGGACTGGTGCGGTCGACCATGATCAGGCCACGTGGAGGAACTGGAGCGAGCCGTCGGGCGCCAGGCCGTGGCCCACCAGGTTCCGGAAGAAGAGCGTCAGCCCCGCCAGGTGCCGGTCGGTCAGGGCGTAATCGAGTCCCGAGAAGTAGCTCCGGCAGTCGGCTTCGGGGACCTGCGTGGCGGCGCTGGCCGACCGGGCCAGCTCGTCCAGGTGCGCGAGACCCCAGTCGCGGGACTTGAGAATCTGGGCATGCACGCGGGCCGCGCCGGCCCGGGTATCGCCGCCGCGGCGGGCGGCCCACACGGCGAAGACGAACGGCAGGCCGGTCCAGCGACGCCACTCCGTACCCAGGTCGTAGACGTGGGGGTAGGCCTGCCGGGTGCCGAGCAGGAGAGCGGGATCTCCGATGACCAGGACCGCCTGATGCGGCAGCGCCGCGAGCGCCGTGAGATCGGCGGCTTCAGCGCGGACCTGGGCGAACCGCGGGTGCACGTTCCAGACGTCCCGGCAGAGCAGCTCGAGGAGGCCCACGGAGGTGCGCGACGACGCGGACAGGAGCACCGTGGCGTCGTTCAGGGCGCTCGCCGGCACCCGGCTGAAGAGCATCACGCTCCGTACCGGCCCATCCGAGGAAATTGCGATGTCGGGGAGGAGCACCAGGTCGCGGGAGTGGCGCGCGTACTCCACCGCGCTGATCACGGACACGTCGAGCTCACCCGCCACCAGCAGGTCGTTCAGCTCCGCGGGCGTTCCCGTCACCAGCTCGGCCGAGACTTTCACGACGCCCCGGTCGATGGCGCCGTAGACGGGGTAGCAGTTGATGTAGCCGATGCGGCCGAGTTTCACTCGACACCATCCCCGATGGGGGACAGCACCGGGAGCTGTTTCCGCGACCCCTTGCCCTGAGCCTGGCTCCGGTGCGCGATCGCGAACGTCGGCCCCTCCGGTCCCTGCGCCCGCGCCGCCGCCTGGCCCGGCACCCAGTTCTCGAAGGTCCGGACCGTCTCGTAGAGGGAGTTGCGCTCGACCGGTTCTTTCGCCGCGCCCCGGATCAAGCCGACGATCTGGTCGTAGCTCATCCACATCGGCGTGCCGGCACCGGCTTCGTGATAGACCCGCTCGAACACGACCGTCCCTTCCAGGTCGTCGCAGCCGAAGCCGAGCGCGATCTGGGAGATGAAGGGCGTGACCATGGGCCAGTGGGTCTTCACGTGCGGGATGTTGTCCAGCACCAGGCGTCCCACGGCGATGTTCTTGAGATCGTCGAATCCCGACGTGGCGGTCCCGGTGCGGCCCAGGGCCTCTCCCAGCTCGTTGTGGTCGGGGTGATAGGCCAGCGGGATGTACGTGAGGAACCCGTGGGTCTCATCCTGCAGGCCGCGCAGGGCCAGGAGGTGATCCACGCGGTCGGCGAGGCTCTCGACGTGCCCGTAGAGCATGGTGCAATTCGACGGGAGGCCCAGGTGATGGGCCTGCCGGTGGACGGCGAGCCACTCCTCTCCGGAGAGTTTCTTGTCCGCGATGGTCGCGCGCGCGCCGGGTGAGAACACCTCGGCGCCTCCTCCCGGAAGGCTCGTGACACCCGCGGCTTTCATCCGGACCAGCACGTCGCGGACGGAGATCCCTTCGATCCGCGCGAGGTGCGCGACTTCCACTGCCGTGAGCGCCTTGATCTGGACGTCGGGGTGGCGCTCCTTGAGGCCGCGGAACATGTCTTCGTAGTACGACAGCGAGAGCTTGGGGTGCAGCCCGCCCACGATATGGAACTCGCGGGTGGGGTTGTCCCGCGCCGCATCGGCTTCCGCGAACACCTGCTCGAGGTCGCGGGTGTAGGAGCCCTCCTCCTTCGGCATGCGCGCGAACGAGCAGAAGACGCAGGTGTTGCGGAGGATGCAGACGTTGGTGGGGTTGAGGTGCTGATTGGCGGCGAAGAAGACGCGGTCGCCGTTGCGGCGGCGGTTCGCCTCGTCGGCCAGGCGGCCGATGGTCAGGAGGTCCGACGACTGAAACAGGGTCAGGGCGTCGTCGCGGGAGAGCCGCTCCCCCCGGTCCACCTTGCCTGCGACGGAGCCGAGCGCAGGGTCGACGCGAGTCACGACGCCGCTCGCTTCAACCCCAGCGTCACGTTGTGTCCCCCGAAGCCGAAGCTGTTGGACAACGCGACCTCCACCGGGCGCTTCACCGAGTGGTTGGGGGCGGAGTTCAAGTCGCAGGCCGGGTCGGGAGTGAACTGGTTGATGGTCGGCGGGATGATGCCGTGCTTGATGGCCAGCGCGCAGGCGGCGAACTCCAGCGCCCCCGCTGCGCCGAGCAGATGGCCGGTCATCGACTTGGTGGATCCGAAAATCAGGTTCCTGGCCTGCGCCCCGAAGACGCCCTTCACCGCGGCGGTCTCCGCCGCGTCCCCGTGGGGCGTGGAGGTGCCGTGCGCGTTGATGTAGCCCACCTGCGCCGGGTCGATGCCGCCGTCCTTCATGCACAGTTGCATCGCGCGCTGGGCGCCTTCTCCGTCGGGAGACGGAGCGGTGATGTGATAGGCGTCCGCGGTCTGCCCGTAGCCCACCATCTCCGCGTAGATCTGCGCGCCCCGCGCTTTCGCGTGCTCCCACTCTTCGAGAATCACGCAGGCGGCGCCGTCCCCCATTACGAAGCCGTCGCGGTCCTTGTCGAAGGGCCGGCTGGCGGTGGCGGGATCGTCGTTCCGCTCGGACAGGGCTTTCATGTTCGCGAAGCTCGCGACCGCGAGGGGCGTGATGGCCGCTTCCGCGCCGCCGGAGACCATGATATCGGCCTCGTCGTGCTGGATGAGCCGGCAGGCGTCACCGAGCGAATGCGCCGACGTCGCGCACGCCGACACGGTGCAGTAGTTCGGACCCTTGAACCCGTACCGCATGGAGACCACGGCCGAGGCGACGTTGCCCATGAACATCGGCACGAAGAACGGGGACACCCGGGAGGGGCCCTTCTCGAGATAGATCTGGCACTGCTCTTCGAACGTCGCGATGCCCCCGGTGCCGGTGCCGATGATGACCCCGACGCGCCGGAGGTCCAGGTCCTTCAGTCGCTCTTCCAGGCAGGCATCCCGCACGGCCTGGACGGCGGCCCCCATGGCGAACTGGGCGAAGAGGTCGAAGCGCCGCGCCTCTTTCTTCTCGAGGTACAGCGCCGCGTCCCACCCCTTCACCTCGCAGGCGAACTTCACGGGCAGACGGGTGGGATCGAAGCGCGTGATCGGCCCGGCGCCGGACTTTCCGGCCACCAGGGCGTCCCACGTCTCCGCTGCGGTGTTCCCCAGCGGGGTCACGAGCCCGAGGCCCGTGACCGCCACCCGTCGCCGCACTTATTTCCCCATCTTCTCGTGGAGATACTGCATCGCGGCACCGACGGTCTTCAGCTTCTCGGCCTCTTCGTCGGGAATGTCGATGTCGAATTCCTTTTCGAAGGCCATCACCAGCTCGACCGTGTCCAGGCTGTCGGCTCCCAGGTCCTCCATGAAGCTGGCATTGTTGGTGAGCTTGTCCCGCTCGACGCCGAGCTCTTCAACAATGATGTCCTTGACCTTCTCCTCCAGCTGCTTCATGTCCATGGCCATGGTTGATCCTAGTGCAGAGGGGTGGACTCTCGCGGGATCACATTACCATCCCGCCGTCGACAACCAACACCTGCCCTGTAATGTAGCTCGACAAATCGGAAGCGAGAAAGAGCACGGCGTGCGCGATATCTTCGCCCTGCCCCAGCCGCCCCAGCGGAATCGCCGCCTGGAGGGCCTGCTTCATCTCGTCCGAGATGGCTTCCGTCATCTCG
>DATMOQ010000394.1:0-7150 GCA_035568195.1 Gemmatimonadales bacterium | reverse complement strand
CAGCCCGTCCACACCCTGGATCTTGATCCCCCGCCCCAGGCGGAGGCGCTGAATGACGCGGCCGAACGCCGTGGGGCGAGGCGCCTGAAGGGCCTCGGTCGGGAGGTCGGGGTACAGCGCCTTCATCACCTGCCCCAGGGCCACGTCGCCGCGCCCGATGGCCGCCTCCAGCATCTCGCCGGTGCCCACCGACAGCGACACCGCGGCGGCTTCCATCTGTTCCGCGAGGGGCGGCTTGAGCCGCCGGCGGCGGAACTCGCGGTCCAGGATCTCCCGGCCGAGCGCGACGCTCCGTTCCTGCTCTTCCTGCTTGACCCACTGACGGATCTTGTGCCGGGCCCGCGCGGTCCGGACGTGGGCGAGCCAGTCGCGCGAAGGCCGGGCGCGCGGGCTGGTCAGGACTTCGACGGTGTCTCCGTTGGTGAGGGACCGGTGCAGCGGTCCGATCTTCCCATTGATGCGGGCGCCCTGACAGTGCTGGCCCACCTCCGTGTGCACCGTGAAGGCGAAGTCGATGGGCGTGGCTCCCGCCGGCAGGCGCTTCACGTCCCCCCGGGGGGTGAAGACGAAGATCTCGTCCTGATAGAGGTCGATCTTGAGGAACTCGAGGAACTCCTCGGGCGTGTGCGTGTCCTGCTGGAGCTCTAGGAGCTGCCGGAACCACCCGAGCTGATGGTCGAGCTCGTCGGCGGCCTTACCCTCCTTGAAGAGCCAGTGCGCCGCGATGCCGTATTCAGCCGTGCGATGCATCTCGCGGGTGCGGATCTGGATCTCATACAGTCGGCCCGCGGGACCGAATACCGTCGTATGGAGCGACTGATAGCCGTTGGGCTTGGGGCTCGCGATGTAGTCCTTGATGCGTTCCTGCAAGGGCGTCCACGCGTGGTGGACGATGCCCAGCACGTGATAGCACTCGGCGACGTTGTTCACGAGCACCCGCACCGCCAGACGATCGTGGATCTCCTCGAAGGGCCGGTCCCGCTTCTGCATCTTGCGGTGCACCGACCAGAGGTTCTTCACCCGGCCCGTGATCTCGGCGTCGGTGATGCCGGAGGCCGTCAGGGCCTGCGCCAGGGGGCCGCGCAGGCGCTCGATGACCTTGTCCCGTTCCTCCCGGCTCTGCTGAATGGTTTTGGCCAGCTGCGCGTACTCGGCGGGCTCGAGGAACTGGAACGCGAGATCCTCGAGCTCCGCTTTCACCCGGGCCATCCCGAACCGGTGCGCCAGCGGCGCGTAGATCTCGCGGGTCTCGAGCGCGATGCGCTGCTGCTGATCGCGGTTCAGGTGCTGGAGGGTCCGCATGTTGTGGAGGCGGTCCGCCAGCTTGATGATGATGACGCGCGCGTCCTTGGCGATGGAGAGCAGCAGCTTGCGGTAGTTCTCGGCCTGCTCCTCCGCCGTGGACCGGAACGTGAGGGACGACAGTTTGGTCAGGCCGTCGACCAGCCCGGCGATCTCGGCGCCGAAGTCGCGCCGGATGTCGTCGAGGGTGACCGAGGAGTCTTCGACCACGTCGTGCAGCAGGGCGGCCGCGATGGTGGTGGAATCGAACTGCTGTTCGGCGAGAATGGTGGCGACGGCCACGGAGTGGGACACGAAGTCGTCCCCCGACCGCCGCTTCTGGCCCTGATGGGCGCGCGCGCTCGCGTCGTAGGCCCGGCCCAGGAGCTCCAGGTCGAGGCGGTCCCGCTGCCCCGCCACGGCGCGGGCCAGCTCCGGCGCCAGCAGCGGCACCGTGCCCGTCACAGGAGTCCAGCCTCGGCAAAGCTCACGAATCGCCCTCCCCCGATCACCACGTGATCGTACACCGGGACATCCAGGAGTCGCCCGGCGTCCACCAGCTGCCGCGTCACCGACCGGTCATCCGCCGACGGCGTCGGGTCGCCGGAGGGGTGGTTGTGTACCACGATGATCCCGGCCGCTGCCTCCGCGATGGCCGCACGGAACACCTCCCGCGGGTGCACCAGAGAGCTGTTCAGGATCCCCCGGGTCACCAGCACATCCCCGAGGATCTGACTCTGAGTCCCCAGGGCCAGCACATGGAACTCCTCCACGGGCAGGTCCCGGAGGCGGGTCGCGTAATACCGGTGGACATCCGCCGGTCCCCGCACCCGGTCCGGCGCGGGATCGGACTCGGCCGAGAGCCGGCGACCCAGCTCCAGCGCGGCCAGCACCCGAGCGGCCTTGGCCCGCCCCACGCCCGCCATTCCCGCCAGCTCCGCCGGCGGGCGTCCCGCCAGCCGGCGGACCGACCCGTCGACCCGGGACAACGCCTCCCCGGCCACGGCCAGGGCATCCCGGCCCGCGACCCCCGTTCCCAGGAGAATGGCCAGGAGCTCTTGAGCCGTCAACGCGGAGGCCCCCAGGAGCCACAAACGCTCGCGGGGCCGGTCCCGTTCCAGGTGCTCGGAAAGACGAAGCGGCATGGACCGCTGAACCTAGTCCATGCCGCTCGAGCGTCCGGTACCCGAACAACGCGCTACAAGCCCGCTCCGTGGCATTTCTTGAACTTTTTCCCGCTTCCGCACGGGCAGGGATCGTTGCGCCCCACGTTGGCGTAAGGGTTGCTCGCAGCCGGCGGCGCGGGCGCGCGACCCGGTGCGGGTGCCAGCGAGGGTGGCCCGTCGGAGGCGATCATGCCGTCGGCGGTAGGCTTCGATGCCACGACGGCGGGTGCCTTGCGCGGCGTGCCGCCCGCCGGACCCGTCACCGTCCGCGGCGTCGCGCCGCCGGGTCCCGGCGGCGGACCGAACTGGATCTGCAGCTTGAACCAGCGCTCAGTGAGCGTGGCCCGGATGTCGTGCATCAGGCCGACGAACATCTCGTAGGCTTCCTGCTTGTACTCGATGAGCGGGTCCTTCTGGCCCCACTGCCGGTATACGATTCCGGTCTTGAGCTGATCGAGGTCGTAGAGGTGGTCTTTCCACTTCTCGTCGATCACGGTCAACATCGTATGCGCCAGCGCCTGATCGCCCAGCCGGGGCACGTTGTACCGGGTCTCGAGCTCCTTCAAGTGCTCGAGCTTCGCCTCGAATGTCTTGCGCACGGCCTGTTGCGCCGCCTGCACCAGGTCGTCCCGATTGCGGATCGTGGCGGGTTCGCCGACGCCGGGCACGGAGAGCAGGAAGCGCTGGAGGTATTCCGTGTCGATGAGTCCGCGATCCCATTCGATGGGATCCTTGGCCGCCCCGGTCAGCTCGTCGGCGAGATGCGCCACCGCGTCCTCGGTCATGCGGCGGGCTTCGCCCTTCAGCTCCTCCCCGCCCTCGAGCGCGAAGAGCCGGAGGGAATAGATCACCTCCCGCTGCTGGTTCATCACGTCGTCGTACTCGAGCAGCTTCTTCCGGGACTGGAAGTTCTGGAGCTCCACCCGCTTCTGGGCGGTGCCGATGGCACTGGTGACCCAGGGATGCGAGATCGGCTCGTCGTCCTCCCAGCCGCCGCCCAGTTTCGCGATGCGCTCGGACCCGAAGAGGCGCATGAGATCGTCTTCGAGGGACAGGTAGAAGACGCTCTGTCCCGGATCGCCCTGACGCCCCGACCGCCCGCGCAGCTGCCGGTCGATGCGGCGGGACTCATGGCGCTCGGTGCCGATGATCACCAGGCCGCACGGCGGATCGTCGTAGCACCCGCGACGCTTGACCTCGGCCTGCTGGAGATCGGCGACCTCCACCTGTTGCGCGAACGACGGATCCCGGCCCTCGATGCCGCAGACTTTGCACTGCTTCACCCCGGCGCCGAGTTTGATGTCGGTGCCGCGGCCGGCCATGTTGGTCGCGATGGTGATCGCGGCGGCCTGCCCCGCCTGCGCCACGATCTCGGCCTCGCGCTCGTGGTACTTGGCGTTCAGCACTTCGTGCTTGAGCCCGCGCCGCTTCAGCATCCGGGAGAGGGTCTCGGACACGTCCACGCTCACGGTGCCGACCAGCACCGGCAGGCCGCGCTTGTGCTGCCGGTCGACTTCCTCGGCGATGGCGTTGTACTTCTCGCGCCGGGTCTTGTAGATGAGATCGTGCTTGTCCACGCGCCGGACCGGCCGGTTGGTGGGGATCACCATCACGTCCAGCCCGTAGATCTGGAAGAACTCGGTCTCCTCCGTCTCGGCGGTGCCCGTCATCCCCGCGAGCTTGTCGTACATCCGGAAGTAGTTCTGGATGGTGATGGTCGCGAGCGTCTGGGATTCCTCCCGGACCGCCACCCCCTCCTTGGCCTCCACCGCCTGGTGCAGACCGTCGGACCACCGCCGTCCGGGCATCATCCGGCCCGTGAACTCGTCGACGATGAAGACCTGTCCCTCCTGCACCACGTAGTCCACGTCCTTCTCGTAGAGGGCGTGGGCCTGCAGCAGCTTGTGGATGATGTGCAGGGTTTCGCTCTTGACCGCGTACTCCCCTTCCACCACCCTGCGCCGCTCGACCTTCTCGGCCGCCGAGAGCGCGTCGTCGTGCTCGATCCGGTGCACCTCCTGCGAGATGTCCGGGACGACGAACAGCTGGGGATCCTGCGGCGACATCAGCTCGACACCCTTGTCGGTCAGGTGGACGCTGTGCCCGCGCTCATCGAGAACGAAGAACAGGTCGTCTTCGATATGGCGGAGCCGCTGGTCCTTGGCCGGCGACTTGCGGTCGGCCAGCACGTCGAGCTCGACACGCTGCACCAGCGTCTTGACGCCTTCCTCGTTCAGGAGCTTCAGGAGCTTCTTGTTCTTCGGCATGCCCAGCTGCGCCTGGTACAGTTTGGTCGACGCCTCGTAGCGGGTCTTCTCATCCGCCAGCAGGGTCTCCGCGGCGGCGATCAGGTCCGAGACGATGGCCGCCTGCTTCCGGACCAGCTGCACCACCTGCGTGTTGAATTGGGCGTACTTGACGTCCGACTCCGCTCCCACCGCGCCCGAGATGATGAGCGGCGTGCGGGCTTCGTCGATGAGGATCGAGTCGACTTCGTCGATGATCGCGAAGTGGTGCGCGCGCTGCACCCGCTGCTCCAGCTGAAACACCATGTTGTCGCGCAGGTAGTCGAAGCCGAACTCGTTGTTGGTGCCGTAGGTGATGTCACAGCCGTACACGGCGCGCCGTTCGGGAGACGACGGCTCGGTGTCGTCGATGCAGCCGACGGTGAGTCCCAGCCACCGGAACAGGTGTCCCATCCATTGCGAGTCGCGGCGGGCCAGGTAGTTGTTGACGGTGACCAGGTGCGCCCCGCGGCCCGGCAGCGCGTTCAGATACAGCGGGAGCGTCGCCACCAGCGTCTTGCCTTCGCCGGTGGCCATTTCGGCGATCTTGCCCTGATGGAGGACGATGCCGCCGATCAGCTGCACGTCGTACGGCACCATGTCCCACGTCAGCTCGTGCCCGGTGACGTCGACGGGGGTACCCAGGAGCCGGCGACAGGCCTCGCGAATGGTCGCGAACGCCTCGGGAAGGAGATCCCCCAGCGCCTGGTTGAGCGCGTCCTTCAGCCGCTCCTCCGCGCGGGCCAGCTCGCGATCGAGCGCGAGCCGTTCCTCCACGTCGGGGCAGTCGTGCTTCGCCTTCCGGAGCCGGTCCACCTCGGCCTGCAGCTCCCCGGTGGACTCGGCCAGCAGGCCGCGGAACTTCGCGGTCTGGGCCTGGATCGCGGCATCCGGGAGCTCCTTGAGGCGACGCTCGTGCTCGTGCACCTGGTTCACCAGGGGCTGAATGCGCTTCAGCTCCCGGGAAAACCGGGTTCCGAACACTTTCTGGATCAGCGCCTTCGTCTGCTGGACCGGATTCATGCCTCGCCTTGTCTACTTATAGAGTCCGTGCGCCGAGATGTACTCGCGCACCGGTTCAGATACCAGATATCGGATCGAGCGTCCCGCCGCCACCCGGGCCCGGATGTCCGTCGCCGACAGGTCGATCACGGGGACCGTGATCACCCGGCCGATCAGCGGGCTCGCCGGCACCACCGCCCCGGGCCGCGCGAACACCACCACGTCGGCCAGCCCGGGCAGGGCCTCCGCCTCGTGCCAGCGGGGCAGCTCCCGCGCGGCGTCCGCCCCTAACAACAACAAAAACCGGTTCCCCGGCTCCCGCCGGGCCAGGGCCCGCAGGGTCGACACCGTGTAGGAGGGCGTCGGCAGCTCGAGCTCCAGGCCTTCCACGGAAAACCGGGGATTGCCGGCCACGGCGGCAGTGAGCATGGCGGCGCGATCGGCCGCGCCGGCCCGGTGGGCTTCCCGTTTCAGGGGTTGTTCGCGGGCCGGGAGGAACCGGATCGACGCCCCGAGCTCATCGGCCGCGGCCTCCGCGACCATCAGGTGCCCCAGATGAACGGGGTCGAACGAGCCGCCGAAGAGTGCGTCCACGGCGCTCAGTGCGCGGTGGTCGAGTCGGGCGGGCAGCTGCGGGCGGAGGCGGCCTCCACGGGATGGAACCGGCGGATGGTCCCGCACACTTCCTTCAGCTCGTCCCGGTACCCAATAATGGAATATGTATCGGCCAGCCGGAGGAGGGCGTCGGTCACCAGACGGCTGTCTGGATAGGAGGCGATCACGTCCTTAAAGTAGATGATCCCGGAGTCGTAAGCATGCTGGCGGAAATAGAACATCCCGTTCATGTAGCTCTTGGTGGCGAACTGGTCGTTCAGCTGGTGCACCCGCATCTGGGCCCGGCCCGCAGCTTCCGTGCCCGGGTAGCGGCCCACCAGCTCCTGGTAGATGGCCAGGGCCGTCTGGCCCGGAGTGGGATCGAGCTCCGCGTCACGCCACGATCTCAGATTCGCGTCCCCGGCGCGCAGCAGCGCGAGCGGCGCGTACGGGCTCTCGGGGTTCTGGTCGGCGACTTCGCGAAACGCGTGCGCGGCCTCGACCATCATGCCCTCCTGGAACTCGCACTCGGCCACGTAGTACCGGATCTCCGGGAGGACCGGATCCCCCGGTGCCAGCTCGAACACCAGACGCCGGTACTGCGTCAGGGCCTCGTCGAACTTCCCCCGGTGGAACAAGACCCGCGCCTCGACGATCTGCGCGTCGGGCGTCACGCCGGTCTTGGGCGGAGCCGCCGAGCAGGCGCCGAGCGCCAGCAGGATACCGCACGCGAAGGCGCGGGTCATTGGTGCGAGTCGGGGGGCGGAGTCGCCCGGCCCAACGCCGTGATCTTGGTTTGCGCCAGCACGCTGATGGAGTCCC
>DATMOQ010000393.1:0-10163 GCA_035568195.1 Gemmatimonadales bacterium | reverse complement strand
CCACCATGACTCCTTCCGCCCCACCCGCCGCGCGTACACCACGTCGTACCCCTCGGCAAAGTGCTTCAGGAACCGCGGAATTTCCTCCGGAGGATCCTGCAGGTCGCCGTCCATCACGATCACCGCGTCACCGGTCACGTGATCGAGCGCCGCCGTGAGCGCGGTCTGGTGCCCGAAGTTGCGTGACAGGGCCACCACCACGAGCCGCGGCTCCTTGGCCGCCACCTGCTCCAGCGCCTTTACCGTCCCGTCACGGCTCCCGTCGTCCACGCAGACGATTTCGTGTGGGCCGCCGGGAATCCTGTCCAGCACCGCTCCCACCCGGCGGATTAGCTCCGGTACCCCCTGCTCCTCATTGAAGAGCGGGATCCCTACGGACACACGCGGCGGCCGGCTCACCGGCGCTTCCGTCCCTTGAAGTACACGAACTCCCAGAGCGTCACGCCGGCCACCCCCACGGAATAGGGCTCGAATACCACTGTTTCGAAGTGCTGATTGAAAATGCCCCGCCACTCCTCGAGCGGACGCGGATAATCCCCGCGGTCGAGTTTGGCCAGGAGCCGGGACGCCGACGCCTTCGGAGGCAGGACCAGCTCGATGATGTGCACGAATCCGTCGGCCGGGAGCAGCGTGGGCAGGTGCGCCAGGATCCGGTGGGTGCTCTCGAGATCCACGTGGTGGAGGAAACTGTTGACCAGGATGCAGTCGAACGGTTCGCCGGTCACCTGATAGGTCGTGATATCCGCAGCCAGGAACGGCCGCCCATAGCGCTTGGCCGCGTCGGCCACGTACTGGGGGTTGATGTCCACGCCCAGATAGTCCGCGTGCGCGAAGTGCGGAGCATTGGTCCCGGGGCCGCAGCCGACGTCCAGCACCCGCTTGAGCTTCGTGAAATCCGTGTGCGCCCGCATCGGGGCCAGCTTCGCCTCGGCGAATGGCGCCATCCAGGTGCGATAGACAATCGGCTGCTCGAGGAGACGGTCGGTGAGCTTCATTCCCGCCACCGCACATCGAAACGCCCGATGGTGATCCGATTGGGAAACCGCCGCACCAGGCCCGCCTCCAGATCGGCCGGTGGCGGACCGGAGAACTCTGCCTTCCGGTCGATCACCGCTACGTGTACGGAATCCCGGTCGAGCACTGAGAGAATGCGTGCGGTGCGCCCTTCAGGGTCGTCGAAGAAATCGAACAGCGTGCGCGTGGGGTTCTTGAGTCCCGTGAGATACGGCACTTCCGGGCAGTCCGGCGTGGCGTACACCCAGGGTCCCCGCGCCTGACTCCGCACCAGAGCCACGAGACGTGAGTAGACGTCGGCGTCCTCCGCGCTCACCAGGAGCCCGCCCCGAGCCACGGCCAGCGGAACCGTCTGCGCGTCCCGTGAATAGTGCAGCCCCATGTCGTAGATAAATCCGGGGTGAATCCACCCCACGGCAAACAGAAGGTAGAACGCCAGCGTCGCGGCCGCCGGAAGACCAGGGGCCCCGGGCAAGGCGGTCACCACCGCGGCCGCGGCCAGCGCGCCCAGCGGAGCGGCGTACATGAAGTAAATCGGCGACGAGTAGGGGAATTGCACCAGACCACACGTGGCGGCCACCGCCAGCACCACCAGCAGCTGGCGTCGGCGCTCCCCTGAGACACTCCCCCGCCGGACGATCAGCAGCGCCACTCCCGCCAGGACCGCCGCAGGAATGAGCCACCGCATGGAGAGCCAGGTCTCCCGATAGCCCCGGGCCGTGTGCCCCTGCCACAGGATGTACGGGAGCAAAACGAGTGCGATGCCGCCGACCCACCACTGCACGCGCTTCCCCAGGATGGGCGGAAGAATCAGGATGGCCGCCGGCACCAACACCGCGGTGAGCGTGCCCAGCCTGGGGAGCTCAGTCGTAGCGAACGCGAATCGCCGAGTGGGTGTGACGAAGACCCCGCGCCACAAGTCGGGCAAGGCGTCACTCAGGAGGTAGGGCAGTGCGAAGATCACGATCGGAACCGCGATTCCGGCGAGCAGGGGACCGGCCAGATCGCTGAACCGTCGCAGGCGCTCCACGAAGCGATCGCGGGGGACGCTCCATTCGGTCCACACGAGGTAGGCCGCCAGTACCCCGCCGGGAAGGACGAACGCGACCAGCTCGCTCGCCCCGGCCCGGTTACGCACCAGCATCCAGAGCACGGCCACGAAGAGGGCGAGCGCGGCCGTGACCAGCCCACTGAACGTTCTGCCCCCGCGCTCCCCGGCCTCCCCCCGCTGCTCGAATGCCACCAGCACCAGCAGGGACCCGGCGATGAAATAGATCCCGATGATCTTGATGAGGCAGGAGAGTCCGGCCATGAGCCCGGCGGTGAAGAGCCACCTTCGGCGATCCGTCTCGGAGAACCGCAGCAGGGCCGCCGCTCCAAACGTCGCAAAGAAGAGGTTGAACCAGGACGGCATGGCGGCGGCGTAGTTAGGGATACTCCACGATGCCGCGAGCAGCGTCACCCCTCCCGATCCCCACGGCCCCAGAAACCGGGACGCGATGTAGAACACCGTCGGCACCCAGAGCAGAAAGACCAGGAACAGCGCGATGCGCGGCGATACCAGGTTCTCGCCGAACACCCGGAACGCCAGGGCGTCCACATACGCCAGCCCGCCGGTATAGATCTCGTCGTAGTCCCGGTGCGGCAGCTGGCCGGACGCCACCCGGTCCGCGCTTTGCCCCAGGGTCCCCTCGTCGTGCGGCACCCATCCGCGATTCAGCCGGGTGCCGACGTACACCCCGCTCCCCGCCCAGACGGCGAGCAGCGTCACCAACCACCACCGGGACGTCGTCACGGGCCGCCGCCGAACCGATACCGCTGGAGCACAGCGTCGCCCTTCTCCCAGACCGAATCCCGCCTGCCGCCCGCCAGCTCGAGCGCGCGGGTCAGGGCGCCCCGCTCTCCCGAGTAGAGATGCGACAGGGCAACCCAGATGGCGGGGCTCGCCGCCGCCCGCATGCGGGCCGCCTCGCGCTCTCCCCAGTTCGCGTCCGGGAACGGCTGGCTGAAGCCGTGCCCCTCACGCCACTGGATCCCCGGCGCCAGCCCGATCAGCTCGACTCTGCCGCCGGTGGTAAACGCAAGGCCCGCGCCCTCCGTGTCCGCCACCGCGTGACCCCGGGACGCCGCGTTATGAAAGGCGTTGCCGGCAGCACTCTGCGTGGCGATCGCCGCGTTGAGAAACGCCGTGTCGGGATGACTCCAATCGGTGGCGTACACGAGCCAGAACGGGACGATGCCCGCGAACAAGTAGACGGGATCGTGGGGCTGGGCCCGGGCCCGAAAGGCCGCCACCAGCTGCCGCGTCGGAGGCGCCCAGAAGCGCGTATTCAGGGAGAGGACACCCAGGGTCACCACCCAGAGCGCGACGACCACCGCCGCGATGAGCCGCACCCGGGGACGGGGCCACCGCTGGAGAATGTCGTCCAGCGTTTTGGCATAAATGAGAAAGAAGATGGGCGCGGCAAACACGCAGACGCGCGGCGCGATCGGGTACCGGTGGACCGCCGACGCCGCGAGGAGTGCCAGGAGAGGTCCCGCGACGCACGCAAGGCGGGCGCGGTCTGAGCGGAGCGCCCAGAGCCCCCAGATGGTGGCCAGCCACGTGACGGGCGGAAACCAATCCATGGGGCGGTCCGGCACGAAGGGTTGCACCGTCACCCGGGCCAGAATGTCCCACGCGTGGACGGGCCGCAGATAAGACCCCAGGTCCAGGATCTTCGCGTCCCAGAAGGCCTGCATGTACGCGCTGCCCGCCTCGGCCCGCGTGATGCCCAGGTATACCAGGACGAACGTCCCCACCCACACGGCTCCGGCGATGCCCGCTCGGGTCATCCATCCATCCGACGATCGAACCGCGGAGGACGCCAGGAGGCCGGCTCCGCAACCCGCCAGCACGAACACCGATGGACTGGAGAGGAGGATGCCCAGCACGCCGCCGACGGTCAGCGCGGCCCATGCGCCGAAATGACGGGGATGATCGATGGCACCCAGCGTGAGATCGATCAGCCACACCGTGACCAGGGCATCGAGGACGTACGGCTTGGCCGATACGCTGTACTGCACGAGAATCGGCGAGAGGGCGGCGAACGCCCCGGCCACCAGGGCCGGGCCCGTTCCCACCACACGACTCGCCAGGCGCCACATGAAGTACGGCAGAGCGAGACCCGCGAGCAGCGGCACCGCCCGCAGGGCCGGTTCGCGGATCCCGGCGATCAGGGACGAAAGCTTGAGCAGCCACAGGAACAGCGGGGCCGCCGTCTGCTCCAGGGCCAGGGGATGGAGGAGTCCCAGGAAGGACCGCGATGCCACGTTGACCGTGAGCATCGCGTCGTCCACCGAAAAGGAGGGATTGGCGATGTAGCTGTAGAGACGAAGCACCGCGCCCGCGGCCAGGATGCCGCACAGGATCCAGCCGGCCCGCGGGCGCCGTGTCGAAGGGTCGATCACCCCGAAAAGTTAGTGTCCCCGCGGGACTTCGCTGGTCAGGGCGAGGAGGTTGCCCTCGGAATCATGGCAGAAGGTCATCCAGAGATCGTTGGCGCCGAGGGGGGCCACGACGTGCGGGGCGTCCTCGAACTTCACGCCCTTCCGGGAAAGCTCGGTGTGCGCGGCTTTGATGTCGCCCACCTGGTAATAGAGAATCGAGCCCGGATGATCGAATTCGGGCCTCTCGGCCCGCCCCAGCATGAGGCGGACGCCTCCGCAGTCGAAGAAGGCGAGGTTGGGAACTTCGAAGAGCAGTCGCAGACCCAGGACATCGCGATAGAATGCGGTGGCGCGCTTCAGGTCCTGCACGTTGATCGCGATCTGGGCGATGCGATTGAGCGCGGCCATGGCCCCTCCGTCAGCGATAGAAGATCCCGGTTCCGAGCGTCGCGGCCCAGCGCTTGCCCTCGAGCCCGGGCCCCATGCGGTAGCCCACCGCCAGCTCGATCACGTCGCCGCCGATCGACCGGGTCGGCCCGATCCGGAGGGCCGCCCCCACATCGGAATTGGTCCGCGGGCCCTCGTCGCTGTACCAGGCGCCGCCCCAATCGTAAAAGGGCGCGATCCCGACTCCGAACAACCCCCAGACCTCGCTGGCGAGTGTGATCCGGTCATCGAGGGCGACCCACACCATCCGGCTTCCGGTGAGCGCGTGGGCCGCGAACAGCCTGGGGCCGTTGCCGTCCCGCCAGAGATCGAACTCGCCGCCCGGCGCGGTGTGCGTGACGACTCCGCCCTCGACATGGAAGATCAGGGTCTGACTGGGGATCGACGTGGTCACGGCCGTGACCGCGCCCGTGACCCGCCCCGAATCGAGTCCTGAAGACGTGAACATCCCCAGACTCTGCCCCCGCACGGAAGCGAATCCGCCGGCCCACGCGGCCGACAATTGGAAGTGGGCGCGCGGCGCGATGCCCGCCCGGGAGCCATAACCCCAGGATCGCGGCGCCACCCACACGCCCACCCCCACGATCTGGGACAGGTCGAGGTCCTCGTGGCGTCCGAACGAATTGAAATGTTCGATTTGCGCGTACCGGACGTGCCCCCGTTCGGCGGCGACGCCCACCGAGGCGTAGAAGTTTCGCGGGAAGGTCGGTGGTACGACGCCCGAATCCTGCAGCTGGTAGTCCTCCCGTCGTAGCACCGTGGAAAGCGTCAGCCGGAGATAGTCTCGCGGCGTCGCGAGCGGCGCCCACCCCACCGTGTTGGTCGAAATCAGCGCCTTGCGCTCATTGGTCGCGTTGAGCGTGTCACCCGCGGAGAGCTTGCCGTCCTTGAACATCAGCACGCGGTTGTGCGCCACCTCCCCCGAGTCCTGGAGCGCAAACCGCGCCGCCGACTGATAGAACCCTTGACCGTAGCTCCAGACGCTGCGCCGGCCATCGGACAGGTCGTCGTATTCGTAGCTCAAGGCCGCCCGGCGGGAGAGAAAGGCGGCGTTCTGGTAAAGGAAGCTGAGGTTGTTCCGGTCGGGGTTGTGGTGGAGGCCCACCGACAGCGCGGTGGCGGTGCCGAGGAGGTTCCGCTCCGAGGCGGTCAGGAGCCAGCTCACGGAGCCCGCGGTGGTGGAGTACCCGGCGTTCAGGGACGTGCTCCAGCCGTCACCGGTGGTGACGCGGAGGGCCAGGCGATCCCCGATTCGCAGCGTATCGAACTTCACGTCGCGGAACACGCCCAGGTCGCGGAGCAGCCGCTCGCTTTCGACCACACGCGCCGAGTCGTAGCGCATGCCGGGCTCGAGAAGGATGGTGCGGCGGATGACGCCGGCCCGCGTGGTGCGGTGCAGGGCGTTGATGAAACCGGGAAGAAATCCGGGCGCCTCGTCGGTCGAGGCGAAGATGTTGTGATTGACGACGATGACGGTATCGATCACGGGCGCCAGAGCGGCGTCGTCCCGCGGGGCCTGGGCGGCGAGGCTCACGGGTGCAAGGACGATGCCCAGGGTCACGGCGGCGATTCCGAGTTTCACTTCACTCCCTCGATGCGCTGTCTCAGACGGTAGGTGGCATGCACCGATGGGTCGTCCCAGGCGGTGAAGTAGAACGTGACGTCGACGTGTCCCGTAATCTGCGCGATTCCCAGCCGTTCCAGCTCGTAGGTCCCCCGAATCGAATCGGGCTTCAGCGGTCGGCACAGGCAGGCCACGGTTCCCACCGCCCCGATCTCGGCCCGCGGTCCCCCGACGGTGTAGGCCCTGCCGAGCGAAAGCCGCCGCGTATCTCCGAAATCCAGACCCAGGGTCAGTTCGTAGGTCGAGGCGTCGCCCGGATCGCCGAACTCGAATTTGGTCAAGAGCACGTCGTGTCTCCCAACCACTCCGGTATCGACCCGCACTCGTACAATCGTGAGCCGAGGATCCTGGTCGACCGCGAGCCGACCGGTGCTGGTCCACAGGGCTTGGTGCTGCTCCCCCTGCGTATCTCCGGGACGCGGTAGCAGCTCGCATCCAACGGACCAGAAGCAAAGCGTCAAGAAGCAAGACGTCGAGAAGCACAACGTCGAGAAACAAGGCGTCGAGAGACATAGCGTCGAGAAACAAGACGTAAGCGCTGCGTAAAACGGATGACGCTTTTCCGAAGGGGTCGCCCTAGCATATCGGATGCCCCTTCGCGCCAACGCCAGCCATCTCATGGTCCACCAAGTCGCCACACGGGTCTCGGAAGAGGTTGACAGGCTCGCCCGAGCCTTCCGGGGACCGGCCGCTTACGCGCGCGGCGACCAAATGGTGCGAGCCGCGCTCTCGGTGACCTCAAATATCGCTGAGGCGTGTGGACGTGGTACTGTCGGGGAATTCCGCCAGTTTCTGCGATATGCTCAGGGGTCGGCGCACGAACTTCGGTCCCAACTGCAGTCCGCCCGGCGTCTCGACCCTCGATCGGCTCCCCAATTTAGAACGCTGGAGAGTCGAATAACGTTCGTGATCAAGTTGCTCACCCGGCTACACGATCACCCGCCCCCGCAGCGGTGATGGCCGGCAGCCCACGGTTTGCTTCTCGACGGGTTTGCCCCTCGACGGGTTGTTTCTCGACGCCTTGTTTCTTGACGCCTTTTGTCTTCAGTACCGCCCCAAATACCTCTGCAGCTCCCAATCGGAGACCGTGCCGATATAGTCTTCCCATTCTTCCCGCTTCGCCTCGACGAACCGCTCGTAGATGTGCTCCCCCAGTGCCGCCCTGATTACGTCATCCTTTTCCAAACACTCCAGGGCCTCGTGGAGATCCCGGGGCAGCTCGTCGATGCGGTACTTCCGGCGCTCCCGGTGGCTCATCTCGAAGATGTTCTTGTTCACGGGATCGGGAGGGGTCAGCTTGCGCTCCACGCCGTCCAGCCCCGCCGCCAGCTGCACCGCCAGCGCGAGGTAGGGATTGGCGGAAGGATCGGGCATCCGGAGCTCGCAGCGGGTGCCGGAGCCGCGGCGGTCGGGAATCCGGATCAAGGGCGACCGGTTCCGCATGGACCAGGCGACGTTGACCGGTGCCTCGAACCCCGGCACCAGCCGCTTGTAACTGTTCACCAGGGGGTTGGTGATGGAGCAGAATCCGCGGGCATGCTCCAGGAGGCCCGCGATGTACGACAGGGCGACCGGAGAGAGCTCCCACGCCGCCTTCGGATCGTGGAACGCGTTCCGGGTTCCCGCGAAGAGCGACTGATGGGTGTGCATCCCCGAACCGTTCTGGCCGACGATGGGCTTGGGCATGAAGGTGGCGAGGAAGCCGTGCCGGTACGCCACGTTGCGCACCACGAACCGGAAGGTCGCGAGATTGTCCGCGGTCTCGAGGGCCTCGGCATAGCGAAAGTCGATCTCGTGCTGCCCGGGCGCCACCTCGTGATGCCCCGCCTCGACTTCGAATCCCATCGCCACCAGATCCTTGATGATGAGCCGCCGGATCTCCTCGGCCTTATCGACGGGGGTCTGGTCGAAGTACCCCCCGGAGTCGTGCGTGATGGTGGTCGGCTCCTCGGACGCATCGAACTGGAAGATGAAGAACTCGGCCTCCACACCCGCCATCATCGAATACCCGGCCTCGCGGGCGCGCGCGATCTGCCGCTTGAGGGTGAGGCGCGGACAGCCCGCGAAGGCGGACCCGTCCGGGTTGTAGATGTCGCAGATGACCCGCGCGACCTTCCCGCCCTCGTCCCCGTTGGGCAACACCCGGAAGGTCTCGAGGTCGGGCTTCAGCACCATGTCCGATTCCTCGATCCGGACGAAGCCTTCGATCGAGGATCCGTCGAACATGATGTCCCCCTCGAGCGCCTTCTCGAACTGGCTCTCGGGAACCTCGATGTTCTTGTTGACGCCCAGGAGGTCGGTGAATTGCAGCCGCAGGAACGAGACACCCTGTTTCTTCGCCAGGTCGAGAATGTCGCGCTTGGTGGTCATAGAGTTAGATGGCTGCAGACAGCAGACGGCAGTTCGTTCCGTGAGGAGCGGACTGCCGTCTGCAATCTGCGGTCTACCTCACACGTCGTAGTACAGGAAGAATTCGTAAGGGTGCGGGCGCAGGGCCACCGGGTCGACGTCCTTGGCCTTCTTGTACGACAGCCAGGTGTCGATCAGGTCCTGCGTGAACACGCCCCCCTCCAGCAGGAACGCGTGATCGGCCCGGAGCGCCGCGAGCGATTCCTGCAGGCTGCCGGGGGTGTTCTTCACGTGCTTCCGCTCTTCCGGCTCGAGCTCGTACAGGTCCACGTCCATCGGCTTCGGCGGCTCGATCTTGTGTTTCACCCCGTCCAGCCCGGCCATGAGCAGCGCCGCAAACGTGAGATACGGGTTGGCCGAGGGATCCGGCGCCCGAAACTCGATCCGCTTGGCCTGGGGTGACTTGGAGTACATCGGAATCCGGCAGATGGCCGACCGGTTCCGCTGTGAGTAGATGAGGTTGATCGGCGCCTCGTACCCCGGCACCAGGCGGCGGTAGCTGTTCGTCGTCGGCGCCGCGAACGCCAGGATCGCCGCCGCATGTTTGATCAAACCGCCGATGTACCAGCGGGCGGTGTCCGAGAGCAGGGCGTAGCCGTCGGGATCGAAGAACAGGTTGGTGTCCCGGTTCCACAGGCTCATGTGGACGTGCATGCCGGAGCCGTTGTCGCCGAACATGGGCTTGGGCATGAACGTCGCCGTGTAGCCGTGCCGGTCGCAGATGTTCTTCACCACGTACTTGTAGATCAGGACCTGATCGGCCATCCGGGTGAGCGTGCCGTACTTCATGTCGATCTCCGTCTGGCCCGCCGTGCCCACCTCGTGGTGATGCACCTCGACGTCCACGCCCGCTGCGATGAGCGCCAGCATGATCTTGGACCGGAGATCCTGGAGCTTGTCCACCGGCGGCACCGGGAAGTAGCCCTCCTTGTGCCGGGGACGGTGGCCGGGGTTGGGCGTGCCGTTTTTCCCCGAGTTCCAGACGCCTTCGTCGGAGTCGATGTGGTAGTAGCCCTCGTGCG
This sequence comes from Gemmatimonadales bacterium, assembly GCA_035568195.1. Taxonomy (GTDB): domain Bacteria; phylum Gemmatimonadota; class Gemmatimonadetes; order Gemmatimonadales; family GWC2-71-9; genus 40CM-2-70-7. The sequence continues at coordinate 218 of DATMOQ010000393.1, read as the reverse complement.
CATTCTGGTCGAAGCGCACCGAGTTGAAGATGTAGAACTCCGCCTCGGGGCCGCAGTACACGGTGGTCGCGATCCCGCTCTTGACCAGGTACTCCTCGGCCTTCTGCGCCACGTACCGCGGATCGCGCGAGTAGCGCTGCCGGGTGATGGGGTCCACGATGTCGCAGGTGAGCGAGAGCGTGGGCACTTGCAGACAGGGGTCGACGAACGCGCTCGCG
>DATMOQ010000392.1:0-18043 GCA_035568195.1 Gemmatimonadales bacterium | reverse complement strand
TGCCCGCTGGCTCCACGCGGCATCGAGCCGCGCCGCGCGCCCCATGATCACCGTCAACCTGGGCGGGCTGGCGGACGGGGTGTTCGAAAGCGAAATGTTCGGCCACACCAAGGGGTCCTTTACCGACGCCAAGACCGACCGGGTGGGGCGCTTCGAGCTCGCCGACGGCGGCACGCTGTTCCTGGATGAAGTCGCGAATCTTTCCATGGGGCAACAGGCCAAGCTCCTGCGGGTGCTGCAGACCGGAGAGCTCGAGCGCGTGGGATCATCGAAGACGCGCCGGGTGGACGTCCGCGTGCTCTGCGCGACCAACGCCGACCTCGGCGCCGAGGTTGCCGCGGGGCGGTTTCGGGAAGACCTCCTCTTCCGGATCAACACCATCGAGATCAAGCTGCCTCCGCTCCGCGAACGCCGCGAAGACATCCCCGCGCTCGCCACCCATTTCCTCAAGGTCTACGCCCTGCGCTATCGGAAACGGGTGACCACCTTCGAGCCCGCCGCGCTGCAGGCCCTCATGGCCTACAGCTGGCCCGGCAACGTGCGGGAGCTGGCCCACGCGGTCGAGCGCGCCGCACTGCTTGCCGAGGGTGACAAGGTCCGCGTGAGTGACCTGGCGCTTCGCGCCCCGGACGCGAGCGGCGGGCGGCTTGAAGACCTGAGCCTCGAGGAAGTGGAGAAGGTCTTGATCCAGAAGGCCGTCGCGCGCTTTCAGGGCAACGTCACCGCCGCGGCGAAAGCCCTCGGCCTCTCGCGGAGCGCGCTCTATCGCCGCCTCCAGCACCACGGTCTTTGAGTACTGACGGCTGATGGCTGACAGCTGATGGCTTCAACTCACGAACGGCAAGTCACCCGCCTCGCGCTCGCCGGCGGCATTCCCGCGCTGATCGTGGCCCTGTGGCTGCTGTGGTCCGGGGACTACACGTCCCGAGTCCAGTGGACCCTCTCGGTCGTCGTGGTCGTCGCCTGGCTGGCCTTCGCGTTCTCGGTTCGGGAACGCGTGATCCGGCCATTACAGACGCTCTCCAACATGCTGGCCGCGTTGCGGGAGCGGGACTATTCCCTCCGCGCCCGGCGCCAGGGCGTGGACGACGCCCTCGGTCTCGTGATCTTCGAGCTCAACGTGCTCACCGAGGAGCTGAAGCAGCGGCGGCTGGGCTCCCTCGAAGCGGCGGCGCTCCTGGAGCGGGTGATGAGCGAGATCGACGTGGCCGTCTTCACGTTCGACGCCGACGACGCGCTCCGCCTGGTCAACGCCAGCGGGGAGCGCCTGCTGGGACAGGACGCCGACCGGCTCCTGGGGAGGCGCGCCGAGGAGCTGGGCCTGGCTGAGTGCCTCCGGGGGGAGGCCCCGCGGGTGCAGGAGCTGGAGTTCCCGGCGGCCCGGGGACGGTGGGAGGTACGGCGCGGCTCGTTCCGCCAGCAAGGCAAGCCGCATCAGCTCCTCGTCCTCGCCGACGTGAGCCGCACCCTTCGAGAGGAGGAGCGCCAGGCCTGGCAACGGCTCATCCGCGTCCTGGGCCATGAAATCAACAACTCCCTGACCCCCATCCGGTCCGTGGCCCAGCGCCTGACCGAGCTGCTGGGTCGCCCCGACGCAGACGGGACACTCCGGGAGGATCTGGAGCGCGGGCTCGAGCTGATCGCCGGCCGCTCTGAATCCCTTACGCGCTTCCTCTCGGCGTACGCCCGGCTGGCCCGCCTGCCTCCTCCGAAGCTCGCGCCGGTGGACGTGGCATCGTGGATTCAGCGCGTGGCCCGGCTCGAGACCCGCGTCTCCGTCGAGATCGCGCCCGGGACGCCGGTGGTGGTCACCGCCGACGGCGACCAGCTCGACCAGCTCCTGATCAACCTCATCGCCAATGCGACCGATGCCGCCCTGACCACCGGCGGGGGCGTGAAAATCCGCTGGAAAGCGCGGGCGCACATGGTGGACGTGGAGGTGATCGACGGGGGGCCGGGACTGCCGGAGACCAAGAATCTCTTCGTGCCCTTCTTCACCACGAAGCCGAGCGGGTCGGGCATCGGGTTGGTGCTGTCGCGTCAGATCGCGGAGGCCCATGGAGGCCGGCTGACGCTGAGTAATCGGCGGGACGCCAAGGGGGGTGTGGCGTCGCTCAGCCTCCCACTCTCCGCCGCTCGATAGTCCGCCGGCTCGTGTCTCGATCTTCGGCCGCGTCCGGCTCCCGCTCGAGCTGCGCCGGAGAAAGCTCGGCCCGCAGCCAGACACCCGGGACCGGCAAGGTCACCTGGGCTTCTTCGAAGACCCGCACCCGTTCATGGTTCGCTTCGAGCAGCGCTACCCGCCAGGACGACGTGGTATGCTCGGCGGAACGGAGCGGAAACGCGACGTAGTTGCCGACCCGCCCCACGACGCCGTTCTCGATGATGTCGGTAAGCGGTCGGCCCTCCGGATCCCGGAGCTTGGCGAGCGCAAAGAAGCGCTCCGCCGCGTCTCCCGCCGCGATGATGGTCGCCGAGTAGTAGGAGAGATGGGCCGTGATGTGCTCAAACACGCGGGCCTCCACGGCGGGATCGGGCGCACCGGATCCGAGCACCTGTTCCAGGTCACCGTGGAGGCCGCGGTCGAGCAGCGCGCGACGCAAGGCGTGGCCGAAGCGACGGACTACCTCGCGGGTCGCGAGGTTGGGCAGGCGGAAAGGCACGAGGAGCGCGGGACGGGCGCGGGGCGCCCGCTCGATCACGCGATAGCGCGCCACCGGCTCGACCACGTGATACGTGAGTACGCCGTCGGCGCGGGAGTTCCGGACCGTCCGGATCACCGCGTTGGCGGGCGCCTCTTCCCCTTCGGTCACGCCGATGGGGCGGCGGCGGAGCGACTCCGTCGCACGGATCGTCCGCGCGGCCAGGAAGCGGACGGTCTCGCCGGCGGCGGCCGGGATGTCGGTGACCACCAGGGGCTCGAGGGGCGCGGCGTCGACGCCGTCCCCCACCGCCCACGCGGCGACCATTTTCGGCACGATGTGCAGGGCCCGCTCGCGGGTGACGCCCTTGCGGCGCCAGCGACCGTCACTGATCGCGATCCGCGCCTCGTCGCCCGGGCCCACGGAGACGCTGTACAGCACGTCGCCAGCCTCGGTGCCGAGTGACTGCCAGACCTGTTCGATTTCGAAGAGGACGCCGTAGCGCATCACGCCGTCACCCACGGAATCATTGGGCGAGACGATCAGGCCGGCGTCTTCGGGAGCGATGCCGATCCGCGTGTAACGGATGACCTGGCCGGAGCTGGCTGCCGCGCCGGCGTGTACGGCTGCCGGCACGCCGGCTCCCGTACTCTCCGGCGGCAGGGAGGCCTCCTCGGACATCGACAGGCCCTTCGGTGCGGCGAGCGGGATCGGATCGTCGGGCAGCGAGCGGGCGTCCAGCTCGATGGTGTCTTCGTTGCGGAGCCCGACGCGGAGGCGCAACCGGCGTCCGTCATGCTTGGGGATCTGGACCACGCCGTCGGCGTCGCTCACCCAGAAACCGGCTGAGCGATTCGCGTCATCCAGGACAGTGACGGGCACGCCGGACAACGAGGCACCAGTGTCCTGGTCCACGATTCGGAAAATCCAGCTGTCCTGCCAGGCGGAGACCATGCTGTTGAGTGGTGCAAGATTGGAGCCGACCGGGCGCTAAGTCGCTAAGTGGCTAAGGCGCTAAGAGTTAGCTCCGTTGGTGTCGGGATCGTGCCGCCATTGGTCCTCCCTTTTGCAAGGGTTCTGGCAGGACCGTCCGACAGTTACTTGGTGACATAAAGTACTTGACAGATTATGGGAGTGAGCCTAACATGGGGCGTGGCCGCTCCCCAGCCCCTCGCCGATCGCGCGATCGAGAATCTGCGCTACATCCGGGACACCATGGCCCGGTCGGCATCGTTCACCGCGGTACCGGGATTAGGCCAGGTAGTGATCGGCGTGACAGCGCTGGCGGCGGCGTGGCTCGCGCACCGGACCCCGACGACCTTGAGCTGGCTGTCGGTGTGGCTGGCGGAGGCGGTGCTGGCGCTGGCGATCGGCGGCGTGACGATCGTACGGAAGGCGCGCGCCGTGAAGGACTCGGTGGTGACGGGACCCGGGCGGCGCGTGCTGCTCCATTTTCTCCCGGCGTTCGGGTCGGCGGCGGTGCTCACGGCCGCGCTGGTGCTCGCCGGCTCCACGTCCCTGCTCCCGGGACTCTGGCTGCTGCTCTACGGGACGGGCGTCGTGGCCGCAGGGGCGTTCTCGGTCCGGCCGGTGCCGCTGATGGGGATCGGTTTTCTGGTCGTGGGCACGGTGGCGCTCTTTACTTCCGCAGCGCTGGGGGACGTCTGGATGGCGACGGGATTCGGCGGACTGCATCTGATTTTCGGCGGCATCATCGCCCGGAGGTATGGTGGCTAAGACTGGCGCAGCCCGGCAGACGAAAATGGAGGCGACGCCGATGACGGCGGCGGCGCAGGCGGTCGAGCTCGACCGTTTGATCCACGAAAAGATGCGGCTGGGCATCGTGAGTGCGCTCGCCAGCCACGAGTCCCTGAGCTTCAACGAGCTCAAGCGCGCGCTCTCGACCAGCGACGGCAACCTGAGCGTGCACGCCCGCAAGCTCGAGGACGCCGGGTACGTGAGCTGCACCAAGGCGTTCGAAGGCCGTGTGCCGAAGACGGTCTACCGCCTCACGGCCGCGGGCCGGAAGGCGCTCGAGCGGTATCTCGACCACATGGAGGCGCTCATCCGGGCCACGCGCGCCCCCTGAGCGATTTTTTTTGACCACTAACTTTATGACTCAAAGTGCTCTGCATGTCGCGATCATCATGGACGGCAACGGCCGTTGGGCCACCCGCCGGGGCCTCCCCCGCGTGGCGGGCCACCGCGCCGGCGCCCGGGCCGTCCACCGTACCGTGCAGGCCGCCGCCCAGCGGGACATACGGCAGCTCAGTCTCTACGCGTTCTCGAGCGACAACTGGCGCCGCCCCCTTCCGGAAGTGCTCGGCCTCTTGCGGCTCTTCGAGCGCACCATCCGCGACGAAACCGCCGGCTGCGTCGCCAAGGGCGTGCGCCTGTCCGTCATCGGACGGCGCGACCGACTGCCCCCCTCCCTGCGCTCCGCCATCCGCAGCGCGGAGCGGGCCACCGAAGCCGGCCACCGCCTGCACCTGCGCATCGCCATCGACTACTCGGCGCGCGCCGCCATCGGCGAAGGTGGCCTGCTCCCCGACGTCGATCTCCTGATCCGGACCGGCGGCGAGCGGCGGCTCTCCGACTTCCTGCTCTGGGAGTGCGCGTACGCCGAGCTGCTGTTCCTAGACACGATGTGGCCCGAGTTCGACGCCGGAGAGCTCGACCGGGCCCTCACGACGTTCCACGGCCGGGAGCGCCGCTTCGGCGGCCTGCCCGGGGAGATGGCCGGATGATCACCACCGATGACGCGCTCGCCCGACGGATCCTCGCGGGCGCATTGACCGTCGGCCTCGCCGCCGATCTGCTGCTCCGGGCGACGCCCCTGGGCGTCAATGTCACGCTCTGCACGGTGCTGTTGGTCGGCGTCGGCGCCGAGTTCGTCCGGGAGCGCGGGCTCGCCGTCTCCCGGGAGGCGCGGTGGCTCGCACTCACCACCCTGTTGCTCGCCTTCGCGTTCGTGCGGCGGGACTCCCGGTCCCTGGCGGCCTTCGACTTTCTCGCCCTGATCGTGACCCTCGGACTCACCGCCGCCACTCTCCGAGGGGTCCGGCTCGCCCGCTTGAACATCGTCGACCAAGTCCGTCAGGTGGTTTATACGGCGGGGCATGCGTTGGCTGACGCCCTCCCCCTGCTGGCCCGCGTGGTCCGATCGGCGCGGCAGGCCGCTTCTCCGGCCTACAGTCGCACCCGGGCCGTCATTCTCGGAACGGCCATCGCGACGCCGGTCCTCCTGGGCTTCGGCGCCCTGTTCGCGAATGCGGACCCGGTGTTTGGTAACGCCATGCGCGGCGCCTTCGACTTCGACGCCGGACTTGCGGTCTCGCACGTGGCGCTCGTCCTGTTCTTCTCAGGCCTGAGCGCCGGCTACCTGTCCTGGGCCGTCCTGCGGTCCAATCCCATCACACCCCGGGCGCCCCGGATGACCGGTGTGACGGTTGGGGCTGTGCCGATTCTCACCAGCCTGACACTGACCGTGGGTCTCTTCGGTCTCTTCGTGGCCTTTCAGGCCGGGGAGCTCTTCGGCGGCACCGCGTGGGTCGCCCGCGCGGCCGGACCCAGCTACGCCGAGTACGCCCGCAGCGGGTTCTTCGAGCTGCTGGCCGTAGCGGCGCTGGTGTTGCCCCTGCTCATCGTGGCGGACCGGGCGCTGGGCAGTCATCTGGGAAGCAGCGGGATTTGGTTCCGCGTGCTCGCGCGCACGCTGCTGGCGCTCCTCTTTGTGATCATCGTCTCGGCGCTGAACCGGATGCGACTGTACGTCGTGGCGTACGGTCTGTCCGAGATCCGGCTCTACGCCACCGCGGCCATGGTGTACGTCACCTTCCTCGCGTCCTGGCTGGGCGCGACGCTCATCCGGCGCCGCCGGCGCCGGTTCGCACCCGGGGCGCTGGTCGCGGGATACGTCGCGCTCACGGGCCTGCACGTCATCAACCCTGACGCCCTCATCGTGCGCGTGAATCTGAGCCGCGTCACGACGATGGCCTTCGACGCCGGGTATGCCGCCTCGCTCTCTGCGGACGCCATTCCCACACTCCTGGCCGGAATGCCCCGGCTCGACCCGGTGACCCGGTGCAGCGTCGAGCAGTCCCTGCGGCGCCGGTGGCTGCGCCTCGATGAATCGCAGGATCACGATTGGCGCGCACTCAACTGGGCCCGTCTGTCGGAAATCCGGCTGGCCCGTCATTGGACGAGCATCCCATACCGTCACAGCTGCAACTCACCGGAGGTCAAATGATCACGGACGGACTCACTCCCTTAGGCGTGCTCTTGCTCCTCGGCCTGGTCGGGGGCGCGCTGGCGCTGGGCGTCGGTATCGTCGCGGCCCTGCTGATGGACCGCGGCATCTGGGTCAAGCGATTCATCCTCACCGGCGTCGCGGGCGTCGCCGCGTACTTCGTCCTGTTGCTCGGGCTCTCGCTCTCGAGCCGCACGCGGATCCTTGCACTTAACCAGGGCAAGCACATCTGCGAGATGGACTGCCATGCGGAGTATTCCGTGGTCGCCGTGCGTACCGACAAACACCTCGGCGCGCGCACTGCGGCCGGGAGGTTCTACATCGTGACGGTGAAGGTGTTGTTCGACTCCACGACCATCTCGGCTCGTCGCGGGATGTCGCCTCTCGAGATCGGCCCCCGGCGCGTCTACGCCCTCGACGGCGCGGGCCGGGAGTACCCGCTCGCACCGGCGGGCGCCGCGGACTCCCTGCGCCACCCCATCGTGCCGGGGCAGTCCTATACCACGGATCTGGTCTTCGACCTGCCCGAGTCGATCGCCCAGCCGATGTTGTTCGTAGGAGCGGCCGCGGGGGGGCCCGACTGGATCCTGATCGGGTCCGAGAACAGCGTTCTGCACCGGAAGACGCTCTTCGCGCTGAGCTAGGGGCCCTCGTAGCGCATTTCGTTGGTCTGCCGGAAGCCGAGCTTCTCGTAGAGTGAGCGGCCTTCGACGGATGCGTGGAGGACCACGTTGTCGATCCCGCGAGCGCGGGTGAATCGCAGGACCTCCCGCATCAGGAGCTCCGCGACCCCGCGGCGCCGCCACGCCGGCTCGGTGTACACATTCACGATGAGACCCTGCGGGCCGGTGTCGATGGCCGACCGGTCGAGGCGCAAGCGGGGGATCATCTCCCGGATCTGAATGCCGGCGCCACCGACCACCTCCCCCGGCCGATCCACCGGCGCCGCCAGCCAGCCCACGTAGAGCCCCGCCGGAATGGCCCGACGGAAGTATCCCTCGGAGGCCCCTGCAAGCGGGGGACCCTGCTCGGCGGGCAGGGTCCCCATGTCACGGAACATCGCGACGCGATGGCGGGCGACTACCGGTGCGTCCGCCTCCGTCGCCAGCCGGACCACGATGCCTTCGGCCATTCCTCTCTCTCGATGATGGATCTCACGCCGCTCCCTCTTTCCGGAGGGTGCTGTGGTGACGGCCGTAGCGGAAGTATATCACGAGCCCGATCACCAGCCACACGAACAGGCGGATCCAGGTATCGATGCCGAGGGTGAGCATCAAGCCGAGGCAGGCGAGGGCGCCGAGGATGGGCACCAGGGGGACGAGCGGAGTGCGGAAGGGACGCGCGAGGTCGGGACGCGTTTTCCGCAGGACCCAGACCCCCAGGCACACCAGCACGAACGCCAGCAGGGTACCGATGTTCACGAGCTTGCCCAGGATCTGGATCGGAAAGAGCCCGGCGAACAGGGCCACCGCGATTCCGGTGATGAGCGTCGAAAGCCAGGGCGTCCGGAACCGGGGATGCACGCGCCCCGCCCACTCCGGGATGAGTCCGTCACGGGACATTGCGTAGAGCACGCGGGACTGTCCCAGCAGCATCACCAGCATGGTCGATCCCAGGCCCAGGATGGCGCCGAAGGTGATGGCATATCGGAACCAGCCGAACTGCTTGATGCTGTCGACCACCATGATGACCGGTGAGGGGACATTCAGGCTCTGGTACGGCGCGAGGCCGGTGAGGACGGTGGAGACCAGCACGTAGAGGATGGTGCAGATAATGAGAGAACCCAGGATGGCCGTAGGCATGTCCTTCTGAGGATTCCGGGCTTCCTGCGCGGCGGTGCTTACCGAATCGAAGCCGATGTAGGCGAAGAACATCAGCCCAGCGCCCCGGAGGATCCCCGACCACCCGCCGAATTGGCCGTTGTTTGCCGGAATGAAGGGATGCCAGTTGGCCGACTTGACGTAGAGGAATCCGAATCCCACAAAGAGCGCGAGCACGGCCACCTTGATGATGACGATGGTGGTATTGAATCCCGCGGACTCCCGGATCCCGATGACGAGGATCGCGGTGATGGCGAGAATCGAGAGGGCGGCGGGCAGGTTGAAGACGGCGCCGGTGAGGTGCCACCCGGTCTGGGCACACCCGGTGACCATCCCCTGGGCGACCTGTGCCGCGGTGCACGCGATGAACGGGGGATTCATGAGGGAGGCCGGGGGCGTGATGCCGAACAGGCCGAGCATGGAGCCCAGCGTGGAGGACCACCCCACCGCCACCGTCGCCGCGCCCATCGCGTACTCGAGGATCAGGTCCCACCCGATGATCCAGGCGATCAGCTCCCCGAGGGTGGCATACGAGTAGGTGTACGCGCTTCCCGCCACCGGGACGGCGCTGGCCATCTCGGCGTAACAGAGCCCCGCGAAGCCGCAGGCGATGGCGGCGATGACCATGGAGATGGGGACCGCGGGCCCCGCGTATTGCGCCGCGGCCATCCCCGTGAACACGAAGATGCCGGTGCCGACGATGGCTCCGATGCCCAGCGTGGTGAGGTTCAAGGGCCCGAGCGTGCGGCGGAGACCGCCTCCCTCCTGGCCGGCGGCGGCGCGCAGGCGCTCCAGGGGCTGAGTCGCGAACCATCCGGTGGGCATCGGGCCTCCTATTTTGGAATGCATAATTGGATACAATTATGCCTAACATACGTCACCGCTGAAGACCCGCAAGCCGCCGGACGGCGCGGCTATATTGCCGATCATGGCCACGAGCGGACGCGTCTACGCCGCCCTGCGGGATGGCATCGTGCGCGGATCGCTCGCGCCGGGCGCCCGGCTGGTGGAAACGGAAATCGCCCAGCGCCTGGGGGTGTCCCGGACCCCGGTCCGTGAAGCCCTCACCCGGCTCGAGCGCGAGGGCTACGTCGCCACGGCGTCCGGAAAGCGCGCCCGCCCCACCGTCGCCTCCCTCACCCGCGATGACGTCCGGGAGCTCCTCTATATCGTGGGTGAGCTCGAAGGACTGGCGGCCCACCGCGCCGCGCTCCTTTCCCCCGGCCCCCGCCGCGCTCTGCTCCGCGCCCTGACCCGGATCAACCAGGGGTTTCTCCGCGCCGCCCGGCGTCGCGGGGGGGGCGCCGACTTCAACCGGCTCTACGAAGCGGACGAGGAATTCCACCGGCGCTACGTCGAAGCCGGCGCGGGTCCCCGGCTCCACGCTCTCCACGAGGCCGTGAAGCCGCAGGCGGAGCGATATATCCGGATGTACGTGAGTCTCCTGGTCGGCGAGGCGCCGGTGTCGGCGGGCGAGCACCAGGCCATCATCAGCGCGATCCGGGCCGGCGACGCCGCCGCCGCCGAGCGCGCCGTGCAAACCAACTGGCGTCACGCGGCGGAGCGGCTGGCCCGCGCCATCGGCGACGCCGGCGAACGGGGAGAGTGGTGAGATGGGACTGAGAATCCTGCAGGTCGATGCGTTCACCGACCGCGCCTTTGGTGGAAACCCGGCCGGCGTCTGCCTGCTGGACCAGGCGGCCGACGCGCTGTGGATGCAGAATGTGGCGCGGGAAATGAACCTCTCGGAAACCGCGTTCCTCTCCCCCCGCGCCGACGGGTTCGACCTCCGGTGGTTCACGCCGGGCGCCGAAGTCGACCTGTGCGGGCACGCGACGCTGGCCACGGCGCACGTGCTCTGGACCGAGGGCCTGCTCGCCCCGGACCTGACCGCCCGCTTCCACACCCGCTCCGGCTGGCTGACGGCCGACCGGCGGGGTGACTGGATCGAGCTCGACTTCCCGTCCCAGGCAGTCGCACCGCAGGAAGCGCCTCCCGGCCTGCTCGCGGCGCTGGGCGTGCGCCCCCAGTATGTGGGGAAGAACCGGACCGACTACCTGATTGAGGTCGCCTCGGAGCGCGACGTCCGCGCCCTCGCCCCCGATTTCGGGAAGTTCAAGGGCCTGCCCATCCGTGGGGTGATCGTCACCGCCCGGGCCGCGACGGCGGGCGTCGACTTTGTGTCACGCTTCTTCGCGCCCGCCGTGGGGGTCGACGAAGATCCGGTGACCGGTTCGGCGCATTGTGCCCTCGCGCCCCATTGGGCCACCCGACTCGCCAAGACCGAGATGGTCGGGTACCAGGCATCGGCCCGGGGCGGCACCGTACGCGTGCGTATCGCCGGCGACCGGGTGAAGCTCGGCGGTCAGGCCGTCACCGTTCTCAAAGGAGAGCTGGTGTGAACCGCTCCAAGGTTGCGGGTTACCTCTTCGCCCTGGGAGCCGGCGCCACCTGGGGCACCACGGGAGTGTTGTCCACGGCCCTCTACAGCCATGGACAGGACATCACGGGCATCGGATTCTGGCGGGTGTCCCTCGGCGTGGCGGGGCTCCTCATCTATGGACTCTTCCACCTCGAGATGTTCAAGGTCGACCTGAAGGGGTTTCTCCTCATCTTCGGGGTGGGCGGGTTTCTGGTCGCGATCTTCGAGGTCGCGTACCCCTACGCCATCACCGGAGCCGGGGTGGCCGGCGCGGCCGCGCTCCTCTATCTCGCACCCGTGGTGGTGGCGGTGCTGGGGCGCGTGGTACTGGGCGAAGCGTTGACCCCCCTGCGGATGTTTCTCGCATTACTGGTGATGGTCGGGACCATGATGACGGTGAATGGCGGGGAGCTCGGGGCGGTCCTGCAGGGAAATCCGACCCGCTTCGTCGGCGTGCTGGCGGGACTGCTCGCGATGCTGAGCTACGCCGGAACGACGCTCCTGGCTCGATGGTCGGTGCCCCGGTACGGCAGCATTCGGGCCCTGTTCCTGGAGCTGTCCGGCGGCGTGGTGATGATGGCCATCTTCCTCACCCTCTTTCACCGGCCTCCCTTCGCGGCCCCGGCACGCCCGGTGGGTCTCGCGGCGTGGGGGTTCACGCTGGCTCAGGCGGTGGGACCGGTGGTGGGGGCCAATTTCCTCTTCTTCGCCGGGGTGCGGCGCATCGACGCGGCTCCCACCGCGGTGGCCGCCACCATCGAGCCCGTGGTGGGAACGCTCCTGGCCCTCATGCTCTTCAGCCAGCACCTCACGCTCCTGGGCTGGCTGGGCCTCCTGCTGGTGGTCGGGGGCGTCGCCTTCAGCTATCGCAGCGAGGCGGCGCAGGCCTAGAACTCGAACTCGATTCCGATCCGGAAGAGCCGCGGGGGACCGTACTGGAAAATGGGCTGTGTGAAGTCACGGGCCGCCGCAAGATAGAGGGGCATCAGCTCAGCCTGCCCCGAGATGACGCCGTCGTGGTTCAGGTCGGCCCAGGCGCGGTACCGCGGCGACTCGTACGGGATGGGCTGGGGATTCGCGTTGTACGCCGCCGTGGCCATCGCGTTGATCTCTCCGCTCGACGGGCCCGGTGTTCCCACGTCTCTTCGCACGGCTTCGATGTTCACGGCGTTGAGCAGGTTCCGCACGTCGAGGTACACCCCGCCCCGCCATCCGAAGACCGAGATCGACCGTCGCAGGAGCATGTCGACTTGCGTCTGCGAGGGCAGCCGGTTGCTGTTGGGAAGTCCGATGATGGTGTCACCCGCGAGGTTGGTCTTCGAGTACGGCAGCCCTGAGTTGTACCTCCCGATCAGTGCCATTTCGAGCCCACCCAGGATGGGGCTCCCCGCCAGACGCGGGCCCAGGCTGTCCGGCACCCGCGCCTGCAGAACCACGGTCAGGCTCTGCCGCCGGTCGTAGTCCAGAGGGAACTGGACCCGCGCGGGACGAATGGTGTCGCCCAGCGAGTCGATGGTGAACTGGTTCAGCAGGACGAACGGATTGCTCGACGTCGCCTCGGCGTCCTGCAGCGTGTAGCTCACCCGGGCTCCCCACCACCCCCGCAGCTCGCGTTCCAGGATCAGCTCCGCGCCCTTCACGGTGCCGTAGTCGGTGTTGCCGAAAATCGATGAATCCGGATTTACCGAGAGCGGCACCGACGCCACCAGGCCGTCGAGACGCTTGACGTATCCGTTGATCCGTACCGACGTCTGGTCGGTGGGCCGAATCCGCACGCTGAATTCGTACTGGGTCGCGGTTTCGAAGCCGAGATCCGGGTTTCCCTGCCGGAACCGGCCGGTGCGGGTCGTGTCGTCGAACGCCGAGTTCACCAGGTACTGGAAGTCGGGCGCCTCGGCGAAGTGTCCCCAGCTGGCGACGAACGTAGCCCCGTGCAGAACCGTGGACATGGCGAAGCGGGGGCTGATGCTGCGCTGGGGGCTGAAACGCCGGCCCAGGGTGGCGCTCCGCGGGTTGAATTGATCGTAGCGGAGGCCGAAGGTCAGCGCGATATCCTCGATCCGCATCTGCGTCTCGCCGTACAGCGCGGCGCTCTGGGGATGAAAGTCGGAAGCCGCGGGCGGGGGCACGGTGTCTTTCAAACTGGACACCGGCAGGTACGCCAGGATCCGCTGAAAGGTCTCGACATGCTGCTGCTCCAGCTCACCCCCGAAGTTGAAGTCGGTGGTGGGTCCGCCCGCGACGGTGAAGTCCCCCTGCAGGCGCAGCTCGCGGAACCGGTTCCAGTCCAGATCCCCGCGCGAGGCACCCCCCAGGAAAAATCCCGGCACCCCCCAGGGCGTGTTGCTGCTCAGCTGCGGCGCCTGGTAGCCCGGCAGAGCGCCCATGGCCGCCGTGGTATCCTTGGCGCGGGCCAGGCCCTCGTCGAGGAAGTGAAGCGTCTGTCCGCTGAACGCGCCCACCAGCGTCCCGGGCTGATTGGTCGGAACTCCACGGATGAACTCCTGATCGAAATACCCGACGCGGAGATCCGCTCCGAAGGGATGGCGGGCCTCCGGCGAGGAGACGTGCTGCAGGTGTGCCGAGTAGAGGCTGCCCACCGTGCGGGTCGCGGGAGCGAAGGTCTCATCGTACTTGTACGCGGGGTCGAACAGGTACTGCTGAGCGGCGGAGCGCAGCCCGAACAGGCGCAGGGTGTTCTGCGTGCTCACGGGGATGGTCAGCTTCCCCGCCGCGTCCAGCCGCTCGGCGCCGTCGTGCGGCAGAACCCAGGGCTCGGCGGTGCGGGGGTCGTGGGGATCCGTCGGGGCGGGCGCATTGACAGGGTCTCCGTCGACCTGGCCCTGCGCGTTGAGCACGCCCACGAAGCCGATGCCCCGGCCCAGCGGCCCGTCCGCCGTGAAGACCGCGCGGTCGAGCCCGTGATCGTCGGCGGCAGGCAGAGGACGGTCTCCTTCGTACGCCACCCGGCCGGACCAGCGGTCGCCGGCGTCCCGGGTGACGACGTTGACGATGCCGGAGAGCGCCTGCCCGTACCGGGCGGAGAAGGCGTTGGTCACGAGCGACGCCTCGGTCAGGATCTCGGTCGGCACCTGAATGCCCAGGGTATTGGTAGACGCGTCGAGCTGGTTCTTCACGCCCAGGCCGTCCAGAATGAAAGCCGATTCTCCGATACGGCCCCCGCGATAGCTCTCCCCCACCGTCCCCGCCGACAGCGCCACCGCTTCCTGAACGGTCGTCACGGGCAACCGCCGGATCTCGGCGCCGGTGATCCGTTGAATGTCGGCCGTGGCGAGGGGGTCGAGTACGCGGTCCACCTCGCCTACCACGACGATGGAGTCCAGGGTCAGGGCCTGCGGCGCGAGCGCGAACTCCAGATGGACCGTTTCCCCGCTCCGCACCAATACGCTGTCCAGAATCACCGGGCGGTACCCGATGCGGGCCGCGCGGACCCGGTGCCAACCGCTCCGGACATCCCGGACTCGAAAGGCCCCGTCGCTGTCCGCCGTGGCCCCCTGCCGCCCGCCGTCCACCCAGATCAGCGCGGACTTGAGAGGGTGCTTCGTCGCCTCGTCGGTGACCCGGCCGTCGATGGCGCCGGTGGATTGCGCGGCTACCCGGCCGCTCCACGCTCCCGTCAGCAGGAGGAGCGCCAACCCGCACTGCGTGATGCCCCGGCCCCGGTTCATGGGAAGCTCCACAGCCAGAGGTCGGGCGGGGCCTCGGCCCCTACGGAATCGATCGCCGCCACCTCGGCGACGAGCAGGTGCCGGTCCGGGCTGAGCGCGGGATGATGCAGGTGGGTGAACGCCATCGTGATCGGCGTGTCCGTCCCGCTCTGGAGGTTCACTACGTGCAGGTCGGACCCCACCACCACCGCCATCAGGTTGCCCGCCACCGTCACGTCGGTGGGAACCGCCCCGAAGGTGAAGACCACCGTGTCGGCACTGGTCGTGAGCAGACGCCGATGCACCCCGGCGTCTCCGGCGACGGTGTAGTAGATGGTGTCGGGTCCCCCCGCGGCGAGCGACGTCGCCTGACCCGTGCCGGTCACGAGCGTGATCACCGTGCCGCCCGACGTCACATCGATGCGCTCGACGTCGAGCCCGGTGACCACCGTGTCGACCCTGGTGCATCCGAGATTCGCGCAGGGATACGACAGCTGTTCGGCGACGAAGAGCAGGGCGGACGGACTGACCCAGGCAAGGTCCGCGACCATGTCTACCGAGTGCCCGAAGGCGAAGTACGACAACGGCTCGAGCACCGTGGTGGAGAGGGGTGCCGTGTAGGTGGCGAGCACGAGCGCGCCGTAATCGGGCGTCACCCGGTTGACGTTCGCCAGGACGCTGGTGCGGACGTACGCCATCTGGCCGGTCGTGGAGACCGCAGGAGATTCAAAGTTGTTGAGGGTGTCTCCCGCCGCATCGGTATTCGTACAAATGGTCCGAATGATGGTCCCGCCGGTCTTCGGCATCACCGCGAGACACCGGTCATCGTCGGACCGGCCTATCTGCTCCTGCGTATAGAGGAACGCCGATCCGTCAGGGAGCCAGGAAGGCCGGCTGTCGGTGCCGGTGTCGTAGGTGAGTCGCGCCGGGTTGCCGGGGACGAGAGGAGTCGTGGAGGCGTAGTCGGCGGTGGTGAAAGGCGCCGTGTGATCGCAGGCGAGGATGGTGGTCGCAAGGGTGGAAACGGTCAGACAACGAAGGATTCGCAAGCACACCTCCGCGGCCGAGACTTCTGCAGGGAGTCGGCGTAGTCACATGTTGATCGATCTCCGGGGGTACGAGTTCGTACCCCCCCGGAGCCGTTCAGTTCTTGAGGTATTGGTCCAACCAGTCCATGACCACGCCCCACCAGAGCCGGCGGTTGCGCGGATGCAGTACCCAATGCCCCTCGTCGGGGAAGTACAGGAACTTGCCCGGCACGTTGTGGAGCTTGAGCGCCGTGAACGCCTGGTACCCTTCCGAGAGATCCACCCGGTAGTCGAGCTGGGAGTGGACGATCAGCATCGGGGTCTTCCAGTTCTGGACGAAATTCATCGGGGACCACTGCTCGTACAGCGCACGGTTCCCGCCATCCTCCTGATACGGCGTGCCTCCAAACTCCCACTTGGGGAACCAGAGCTCCTCCGTGGTCCCGAACATCGACTCGGGGTTGAATACGCCGTCGTGGTCCACCAGCACCTTGAACCGGTTGGTGTGACCGGCCAGCCAGTAAACCATGTAGCCGCCGTATGATGCGCCCGCCGCGCCCATCCGCGTCGAGTCCACATAGGGAAGTCGCGCCACCAGGTCCAGCCCCTTCATCACGTCTTCGTAAGGCCAGTCGCCCCAATGTCTCGAGATGGCATCGGTAAAGGCCTGCCCGTAGCCGGTGGATCCGTGGAAGTTCACGGCCGCCACGACGTATCCGCGGGCGGCGAACATCTGGTAGTTCCACCGGGCGTGCCAGTTGTCGTCCCACGCGCCCTGGGGACCCCCATGGACGATGTAGACCACCGGGTACTTCCGGGCGGGATCGAATCCCGGCGGCTTGAGCAGCCAGCCGAACACCGAGTCGCCTCCCGCGCCCACGAACCCGTACGACTCGAGCGGGTGCAGGTCGAGGTGGGAGACGGCCTCGTCGTTGGTGTGCGTCAGCGGCTTGTCGTTGGCGAACACCTCCGCGGGTTGGGTGTTGCTCTGATACAGCCAGGCCCGCGTCTTCCCGTCAGCCGAGACGGTGAGATTGGTGTTGACGCCGTTGCCGCCGAAGACCAGGGTGCGCTGAAACGGGGCGAGGGAGATGCGGTACAGGTTTTCTCGGCCCCGCTCTTCCACCACGGCATAGAGGCACTTGGAGTCGGGACACCACGAGTACGACCCGATCGACAGGGTCCACCCGGCCGTGGCCTCGACCGCCGCACCGTCGGTCCGGCCCCCGGTCCGGGGCACCAGCATCAGACGCAGCCGGTCCGCCTCGAAGCCTCCGCGCGCCATCGAGAGATAGGCCAGCCACTTCCCGTCCGGCGAAAAACGCGGCGTGTTGTCGGCCCCGGCGTTGGCGACGGTCAGGTCCCGCAGGCCGGTGCCGTCGGGATTCATCAGATACACGTCGACGTTGGTGTTGTCCGCGACCACCGAATCGGCGTGGATGGCGACCGCGATCTCTTTCCCGTCCGGCGACATCGCGACGTCTCCGTCGCCCGAGGTCGCGATGGTCGGGGCGTCCTTGTCGATGGGCGTGAGGTCTTTCGCGGCGCCGGAAGCCAGGTCCACGCTGAAGACGTGCTGCCGCATCCCGGCCCGCCAGTCCACCCAGTGGCGGTAGAACACGCTGGTCCAGAGCTTGGCGTCCGTGGGGAAGGCCCCGTTTCGCCGATCGATTTCCTGGTCCTTGGGCCATTTGACGTCGCAGACCACCAGGAACCCTTTCCCATCCGGCATCCAGTACATCTCTCCGGCGCCGTCCGGCAGATCGCTGACGCGGCGCGCGGCCCCTCCGCTGGCGGGCATCACCCAGACCTGGGGCCCGTGCTCCCGGCCCGAAAGGAAGGCGAGCGACTGGCCGTCGGGCGACCATCGGGGCGAGCGGTCCGAGCCGGCCCCCTGCGACAACTCCTTCGCGGCGCCGGTGGCGACGTTGGCGAGCCAGAGCCGCGAGGTCGACTTGTTGTCCTGCAGGGAGATGGTGCCGACGGTGTAGACCACCCACTTCCCGTCCGGCGAAACTTGCGGATCACCGACGTTCTTCAGCGCCAGGAATTCGTCCACCGTGAGCGCGTGCTTCTGGGCAAGGAGCGCCGGGGTGGGGAGAAGCGGCAGCGCAAGCGCGAAGAGCGTGGTCAGGGGTCGCATGGTGGCTCCGATGGAGAGCCGTCAGCTATCAGCCGTCAGCCGGCTGATCGCTGATGGCTGATGGCTAGTAG
>DATMOQ010000391.1:0-2029 GCA_035568195.1 Gemmatimonadales bacterium | reverse complement strand
CCAGCCGACGACCAGCAGGAAGTGCGCGAGCCAGCGCGGCACGCCTCCTCCCCTCCCGCCCGCGTCCGTCACGTCTTCCGCGCGATGGCGGCAACTCCCAGGACAGTGAGAGTGATGGCAAACCCGAACCCGATCGCCACCGGATAGGTCGCCGTGAAGGCGAACCCCATCAGGTGGGCGGCCCCGCCCACCAGCGCGGCGCCGAGGACGAGCTGCATCGCGAGGTTGCCGAGTGTGGCCGTGCCCCGCGAATTGCTCCCGGCCGTCTGCATCGCGCCCATCCACGATATGTAGGTGCCCAACTGCCACCAGACGGGCAGGTACCACCAGGTGCTGTTCCCGCCGATCGCGTCCCACGTCCAGGGGTACGCGTGCACCGGACGGAGCACGATGATATCGATCGCCGAGAAGACCACGGTGCTGAACAAGCCGACTCCCGCGGCGCCCGCGATGCCCTCCGTGTGCCGGGCCCCGGTCCACTCCGCCGGCAGGAGAGCCATCGACAGCCCGGCCGCCAGCACGATCAGGGCATCGAGGACCCCGCCCGCCGCCCCGGGCACGTAGCGCCAGATCACCAGGTAGAGCACGACCCACACCGCGGTGAGGACGCCCAACTTGGCGCCGCTCATGAGGATATGAGGCAATTCCGTGCGATCGGTCAGAGTGGGAGTGGCGGTGGCCGACATCCGAAGCGCTCCTCGAGTGGAAAGTCCGCTGGTGAATCTAACAAGCCTATCGGGCAAACACGAGCAGGACCGCCACGTCCGTGGCCGCCCAGGCCCCCAGCGCCCAGTACATCCCGCGCTGGTGCTGCCGTGGCGTCCAGGCGTCGCGCTCCCTGATCCAGGGTACCAGCACCGCCAGCCAGACGAGCAGCGCGAGGAAGATCAATCCCGGCGGGCGGTGGAGGATGTCGGTCGCCCAGGAGAGCCCACCGAACGCCAGGATGACGCATCCCGTGGCCAGCCACAGGCTCGACTGGAGGCCGAACATCAGGGCCAGAGTCCGGTCGCCGCGACGCTCGTCCTCGTCGAGCTGGTACAGCTGTGTAAGCGGGTACAGCCCGGCGAAGAGGGCGCAGAACGACAGGAAAATCATGGCGTGGCCCAGGTCGAGCGATCGACCGGTGGCAGCCCAGGCCGCGTACGGCGTCAGGGTTCCGAACCCCCACATGTTGATCACCCAGTCGACCCCGGCCACCGCCTTGAACCGGAGCGGCGGAACCGAGTACGCCACCGACATCGCGAAGCAGATGGCGTACGCAATCCGGAATCCCCAGGGGAGCGCGAAGGCAAGAATTTGCCCGGCGCCGAGCAGCACCAGGCTGAAGCCGAGGAGGTGTCGCGGCAGCGGTGGGGGCGAGTTGAGATACCCGATGTCTCCCTCGTCCTTGTCGAACACGCTGTTGATGGCGAGCGTGCCGCCATTAAGACACACCACCCAGAGGAAGAGCGCCAGGAGCGCCGCGCCCAGGTGCCGGCCGGCGGCGGCCCCCTCCCATCCCACCGCGAGGATGTAGCCCAGCAGGGTGTGCCCTGCCATGATCGGCCATTCCGCGGGGCGCAGGTGCAGGACGTACGAGAACCCGTCGCCGGGGAGAATTCCGTACCCCCACCGTCGCCAGGCATTCGCCGCGCGGGCGTCCGCTACCACGACAGTCCGAGCGCCCCCGCCGCGAGCCGCAACCCGGTCAGCGTGAGATTCGGATCGACGGCGCCGATCTCCCGGCAGAGTGGTGCGATCAGCGTGGCCAGGCCTCCGGTGGCCACCGCCCGCGGCTTCCCTCCCCCCGGCCACTCGGCGCGCACGCGCCGGATCAGTCCGTCGATCGCCTCGGCGTTCCCGAACAAGACCCCGGACCGGATACAGTCCTCGGTCCGGCGCCCGATGACGGTGGCGGGCGGGGACAGCTCCGCGGCCGGAAGTTTGGCGGTCTTCCGCACCAGCTCGGTGGCGGCCGTGACCACCCCCGGCATGATGATGCCGCCGATGAAGCGCCCGTCCTTCGTGATGCAGTCGAAGGTGGTGG
>DATMOQ010000390.1:0-13460 GCA_035568195.1 Gemmatimonadales bacterium | reverse complement strand
AGGGAGCCGAACGGGACTCCATCCGTGGCGCGGG
The DNA here is from genome assembly GCA_035568195.1 of Gemmatimonadales bacterium. Taxonomy (GTDB): domain Bacteria; phylum Gemmatimonadota; class Gemmatimonadetes; order Gemmatimonadales; family GWC2-71-9; genus 40CM-2-70-7. The sequence continues at coordinate 13,426 of DATMOQ010000390.1, read as the reverse complement.
ACGCGAATCCATGCGAGGAGCAGGCCGGTACTCAGAGCGCGAAGCGGGCTGACGGGCTGGCGGACTCGACCGGGTGAAGCCGTCGTCGTTGTTCCGGCCCCGGCGCGACGCCGGTGCATCGCGTCCGCCGCGATCGGGTGGAGACGAGCGACGGGCGGTGGGCTGCGACGAGGTCCCGCCGCCACCACGACGTCCCTGGTCCACGCTCGGCGAGCGACCGCCACGATCGACGCTCGACCCGGACGGCGCAAACCGGCTGCGCGTGGTGACCGGCGTTATCGTGGTCCGCGTCGGCACCACGAACGGCGGCCGATAGCCTCCGGCGAACGGACGATGGAAGCCCGCGTTGAAGGCGAACCGCGGATGATAGAAACCGCCGTACGGGCGGTAGAACCCGTACCCGAAGCCAAACCCGTAGGGGTAGCCGAACCCGCCGTAGAAATCGCACCAGAACGGGTCATAGAAGCAGCTGTTGTAGTAAGAGCGACCGAAGTTGATGAATACGCCGCCGCCGTACCAGGGGCCGCAGCCCCAGCACGGATAGTAGGCGGGGTAATACGCCGGGGCGTAGTCACCCGCGGAAGCCACCGCCTGCGAGACGGTGTAAGTCGTAACGTCGTAGTCGAAGTGATTCTGCCCCGCCATGTTGTGCACGAGGTCGACCATCGACGCTTCCGGATCGCTGCCCAGGTCTTCCGACGACAGAACCTTGTAATCCCAGTGATCGCCCAGGACGAAGCCGTTGAAGGTGAAGGGCTGCGCGGACACCGCGGCGAACACGGTGCCGGAGCCGTTGTCGTCATCCACCTGGAACGCGTCACGATCGCCGCGGGCGCGGATCTCGAAGGTCTTGCCACCCTTCACAAAGTTGTCGGTGCCGGGATCGAGCGGGAACAGGATGCGGAGGTGACCACCGGCGTCGGCGCGGAGGACCACGACGTACCCGTCATCGGCGAGCCGGATCTTGATCGTGGCGCGGTCGCCGGGCTGGTACGTGTTCTCGTTGAGCCAGACGCGAATGGGGGGATCGTCCGTGGCGGGCGCCACCTTCGGCACCTCGGCCGGCGACCCGAGCATGAGTAGAAGCGATGTGATCAGCATAGGGCACCCCCCGTCCTGCTTGATAATACACCACGAACCAGTCGGTTAGACGGTTAGTCGGTTAGTTATTGCCTGCCGAAGCCGACTCCCCACTCCCGATCCTTGCACCATTTGTGCCGGGCCGGAAACCCCCTTAAATACAGGTAATTCCAGCATTTCGAGGCTAGGCGATGTCCCATCTGTTGGACGCTGTAGGAGACGTTTCGAACGCGTACGAGCTCCAACCCGGTTTCGTGACTGGGGGGCAGCCCGGAGAGGCCCATTTGGCAGCCCTCAAGAAAGCTGGGTGTCAGGTTCTCCTGGACTTCCGGGACGCCATGGAGCCTCGTCCCTACCGGGTTCCGGACGCCGTGGTCGCCGCCGGCCTCGAGTACCAGAACATCCCCGTGGGCCACGGAGCGCTTCCGGACGAGACCTTTGGCCAGGTGCGGGAACGAGTGCGAGCGCTGATGGGAAAGAGGCCGACCTTCTGCTGCTGCAACTCGGGAAACCGGGTGGGGGCGGCGCTGCTTCCTTATCTCATGCTGGACCGCGGCATGGAAGAGGAAGAGGCGACGATGGTGGCGATGAAGATGGGGATGAGAAATGCCGAGCTAATGGAGTCGGCGCTCGAGTACGTTCGGAAGCACGGGGGCTAGCAGATCCTTCGCGCCTGCGGCGCTCAGGATGACATGTCCTTCTTTATTTTTTTAGAGAGAGAGGGGGAGATTGTCATCCTGAGCGGAGCGCGCGTCAGCGCGCGGAGCGAAGGATCTGCTTTTCAGGATTTCGAGTCTTCCCGATTGCCCGAATACCGATGCCAATACATCCGCATCTCCGTGATTTTCCCCTCCTTCGTCTCGCAGAACATCGCACCTCGGGTGTCGACTTTCTCTCCGGTACGTCGCCGGCGGAACTTGCACTGAAACTCCGTGGCGAACCACGGCCCCGCCTCATAGATCTCGCCGGCCTTGAATGAAATCTCGGCCTGATGAGTGGGGACCTCGCTCCAGTAGGCGCGGATCGCCTGCATCCCGCGGTCCGGGGTACTGAAGGGCGTCTCGATGAAGACGGCGTCGGCGGCGAACACGGAGCAGACCGCCTCCACGTCGCCACGCTCCCACCCGGACCCGAAGGTCTCCAACATCGCCCGATAGCTCTGGTTCATTAGGCGGATATACTACGTACACCCAGCTACTGGAGGAAGTCATGATGCTCAAGACCGCTCTCACCGCCGCCGCGGTGTGCCTCTTCGCCCTGCCGCTCGCCGCGCAGGAGGTGCAGGACGTCACCATGACGGGCGCGGTCGTGGACGTCAGCTGCTACTCGACCATGGGCGCATCGGGGCCGAGTCATAAGGCGTGCGCCCAGACGTGCGCGCACGCGGGCTCGCCGCTCGCGATCATGGTCAACGGCGTGATCTACATGCCGGTCAGCCCCAAGCCGAACAATCCGCAGAATGGCCGTCTGGTGGATTTCGCCGAGGGCAAGGTGAAGGTCACCGGCACGGTGAGAGACGTGAGCGGCCTGCATACGATCGTCATCAAGTCGATCGACGCCGCCACCTGATGCGCCGCGCGGGGGTCGTGCTGCTGGCGGCGCTCGCCGCTTGCCGTACGGCTCCCGGCGACACGCTTCTCTTCTTCCGCGGTTCCCCCACCGCCAGGCTCGACGGAATCACCTGGGCCCCCGATCCGGAAACGGGGCAGCTCATCGGGTTGGACCGCTCGCTTCACGTCGTCAAGACCTTCACGTCGGTATCCCAGCCGGTCGCCGTCTCGACGTACTGCGGCCGCCTGCTGGTCACCGAGTACACAGGGCTTGGGGTCCTGCTCGACACGGCCGGACACGAGCTCTCGGAGTGGGATGGGCCATTCCCGGCCTCACTGTACTCCGCCGCCGGCTGTCGACTACTGGCCGCCCGCTCTCCCTACCTGGTCCAGCCCTTCACGCCCGACTCTGGTGCCGCGCTGGTGCGTGAGCTCGACTCCACTGGACATGGCACGGCCGGCTACGGAGCCCTGCATGCCGAGGCCCTGCCATTCCTGCTGGGCCCGGCGAACGCGGGCGCCCTGGCGACGACCCCGGGTGGGTTCTACTTCGCGCCACTCGCGCGGGACGAGATCATCAAGTACGCGGGGGGCGCGGTCGTGTGGACCACCAAGCGCGGACTCTATCAGAAGGAAGAAGAGCCGCGCTTTCTCCCCAACCGCGGCCGCGAAGTCCCGCTCCTCCTGGCGCGAGCGGGCATTGCGCTCACCCTCGGCCCCGACGGCCGGCTCTACGCCCTCGGCGCCGACGACTCCACCGCGTCGAAGCTCCGGGTCGACGTCCTGGACACTATTACCGGAGCCATTCTCCTCACCCGTCACCTGGGCCCTCGAGAGACCGCAATCGCGCTCGATGCCCACGATTCGCTCCGGACCTTTGACGCCGACAGTCTCGCGAAAGCCGCGGGAGTCGGGAGTACTAAAGTACGAGATCGGGAGTCGTTCGCTCCGCCCTTCGCGCTCCCCAACCTTCACGGCGACACCGTTAGTCTCGCGCACTTCGCGGGGAGGGTCCTGCTCGTGAACTTCTGGGCGTCCTGGTGCGACCCGTGCCGGGAGGAGTTCCCGCACATGGCCGCCCTGTACGGGCGGTTCTCACGGAAGGACTTCGACATCGCGGCAATCTCGGACGACGTGGATGCCGCCAAAATGCGGGCGTTCGTCACGCGCTTTCATCCCCCCTTCCCGATTCTCGTCGGAGCGGGACGGATGCGCGCGACGTACCGCTACCGCGGCCTGCCGTGTTCGCTGCTCCTGGACCGGCACGGGCGGGTGGTGGAGCGGATCTTCGGGTTCGGCGGCGAGCGGGAGTTCCGGGAGCTCGCCGCCGCCATTGCCAAGGAAATCGCCGCGCCCTAGCCTTACCCTCGTGCCGCAGCCCGTCGTGATCGACTCCGACCCCGGAATCGACGACAGTCTCGCCCTCCTGCTCGCGCTGGCCTCACCCGAGCTGGACGTTCGCGGGATCTCCGTCTCCTACGGCAACACCGTCGTCGAAAACGCCATGCGGAACGCGGTGGAGATCATCCGCCGCGCCGGCCGGCGCCTGCCCCTGGCCGTGGGCGCCCGGCGGCCGCTGAAACGCGCCCTCGCCGTGGCGCTCGAAACCCACGGCGCCTCGGGAGTGGGCGACGCGCCCGTGCCCCCGGCCGGAGTGGTCTTCGACTTCATGAAGCCGCTCGAGCGGCTCCTGGCCGATCAGCCGGAGCCCGTGACCCTAGTGACGCTGGGGCCCGTGACCTCCCTGGCCAGCGCGCTCAAGCGGGCCCCCGACGTCGTGCGCGAGAAGGTGAGCCGGCACATCGCGATGATCGGCAACCTCGAGGCGCGCGGAAACACCACGCCGTACTCCGAATTCAACGCCTGGTGTGACCCCGAAGCGCTGTCCCAGGTGGTCGCCGCCGAGCTGCCGACCGACCTGGTCACGCTCGATGTGACCCGTGAGGTGGTGCTGAGCGGCGCCGAGGTCGGCGCCTTGGCCCAGGTGAAGGACGCCAAGGCGGCGTGGCTGTCCGGCGCCCTTTCCTTCTATCACCGGTTCCATCAACAGTACGAGGGGCTCGACGGCTGCGTGCTGAACGACGTCCTGGTCATCGCGTCGCTCATCGATCCCTCGGTCCTGGTGTTTCAGCCCTCGCGGCTCACGGTGAGCCTCGACGATGGCGACGAGCGGGGCCGGACCGTAGTGGACCCGGAGGGATGGCGAGTGCGGGTGGCGACCACTGTTCGAGCGGAGGCGGTGCGGCGGATGCTCTTCGAGCGCGTTCTCCCCTGGCTGTCGGAGCCGGCCCTGGCCGGCGCGAAACGCACATGATCGATCTGCCCCGGAAAGTCGCCGTCATCGGCGCGGGCGACATCGGCTGCGGCTGGGCCGCACTCTGCGTCACCGCGGGCTGGCCGGTCACGGTCTTCGACACCAACGCGCGGGCCATCGAGCGGGCGGCGGAACAGATCCCCGCGCGGGCCCGGGCGCTGGTGGCGCTCGAGCGCGCGACCGCGGGGATGGTCGAGCGCGGGCTCCTGGAGCTGCGGCACGCCCGGAGCCTCCTGCAAGCGGTGAACGAGGCGGACTGGGTGATCGAGGCGATCAGCGAGGACCTCTTCGCCAAGCAGCGCCTCCTCGGCGCCATCCAGGACGTGGCCGGTCCCGATGCCTTGATCACGTCGTCTTCGAGCGGTCTCTCCCCGCACGACATTTTCGGCCGGATGACCTCGGCGCACCGGACTCTGGTGGTGCACCCGCTCAACCCCCCGGAACTCATTCCGCTGGTCGAGGTGGTCCCCAGCCCCCGCACCGATCCCGCCATCATCACGCGCGCGACCGAGTACCTCCGGGCACTCGGCCGGATGCCGATCGTCCTGAAGAAAGTCGTGCCCGGGTACGTCGTCGGCCGTGTGGCGGCGGCGGTTTGGCGCGAGTGCATCGACCTGGTGCTTCAGGGAGTGATCAGCGTCGAAGACCTGGACCGCGCGGTGTCCCTCGGTCCCGCCCTGGGCTGGGCGGCGGCGGGGCCGCACCTGACCTATCACCTTGGTTCCGGTGAAGGTGGAGTGCCACTGTTCCTGCAGCAGCTCCTGGGATCATTCGAATCGTGGTGGGGCGAGCTGGCCAAGTGGCAGCGCCTCGAGCCCGAGCAGCAGCGGGAGCTGGTTCAGGCGATCGAGAAGGCTTACAGCGGCAAGGTGAACATGCTGCGGACGGCCCGGGACCGGCGGTTGTCGGCGATACTCAAAGCTTTGGAGCAGGCGAGGGGGGGCTGAAATCGCGACAACAAGCAGGTCCTTCGCGCCTGCGGCGCTCAGGATGACAACGCCTCCACTTCATTTTTGAATAGAGAACGGCAAGGGTGTCATCCTGAGCGAAGCGAAGGATCCCTCACTTCGCTTCTCATTCTCGGGGCGTTCTTCTTCTCTCCACCCTGACCATCAGCACCGGCACCATCGACTGGTGTCGCACCTCGTTGGCCACACTGCCCCGCACCACGTCGGCCAGTCCCTTGTGCCCGTGGGTCGCCATCGCGATCAGGTCGCAGTGCTCGCGCTTGGCGGCCTGCGCGATCTCCTTCCCGGGTTCACCGGCGGCCAGCACCGCGTCCGCGTCGAATCCGGCTTCCCGGAGCGAGGCGCATTCACGCTCGAGATAGGCCAGATCCTCACGCATTTCCTGAGATTCCCGCAGGTCCAGCTGCTTGAGATTGCGGGCCACCCAGCCATCGGCCACATGGATGAGCACCAGCGCGGCGCCGCACTGGTCGGCGAGCGCCTTCGCGTAGGCGAGGATGGTGCCGTCAGCCCGGGTGTGCTCGAGGGGAATCAGGATCTTCTTGAACATCAATTCCCGCCTTTCGCGATGAGCACCAGGAGCCAGGCGTTCAATCCGAAGATCAGCACGCCCGCGGTGTACGCCAGGAACTTGAGCCACGGGGGATTCACGAACTCACCCATCTTGGCCCGATCAGACGTGAACCGGATCAGGGGATAGACCGCGAAGGAGAGCTGCAGGCTGAGGATCACCTGGCTGAAGATCAGGAGCTTCGCGGTCCCCGATTCGCCGAAGAAGATAGCCGTGAGCGCCGCGGGGACAATCGCGATGAGGCGGGTGATGAGCCTTCGCAGCCACGGCCTGATGCGGATGTCGAGAAACCCTTCCATCACGATCTGGCCCGCGAGGGTCCCGGTAAGCGTCGAGTTCTGGCCGGAAGCGAGCAGGGCCAGGGCGAACACCGCGCTGGCGCCGGTGACGCCGAGGAGGGGAGAGAGCAGGCGGTAGGCGTCCTGGATTTCGGCGACCCCGGTGTGCCCCGACGTATGGAACGTGGCGGAGGCCACGATGAGGATGGAAGCATTGATGAAGAGCGCAAACGTCAGCGCCAGGGTCGAGTCGAAGAACGCAAAGCGCACCGCTTCCCGCTTGCCCGGCCCCGTTTCCTCGTACTGGCGGGTCTGCACGATGGAAGAGTGCAGATAGAGGTTGTGGGGCATGACCGTGGCGCCCAGGATGCTGATGGCGATGTAGAGCTCGTCCCTCCGAGAGATGATCGAGAAGCGCGGGACGAAACCGGACGCAACGGCGGCCAGGTCCGGCTTCGAGATGAGCAGCTCGAAGAGGAAGCACGCCGCGATGGTCAGGATCAACGCGACCACCAGACCTTCGATCAGCCGAAAGCCCTTGTTCTGTAAGTACAACACCAGCAGCACGTCGAGCGCCGTGATCACGATTCCCACTGTGATAGGAATCCCGAAGAGCAGGTTCAGCCCAATGGCCGAGCCGATCACTTCGGCCAGATCGCAGGCCGCGATGGCGATCTCGCAGAGCACCCAGAGGGAGAGGACCGTGGGCCGGGAGTAGTGGTCGCGGCAGGCCTGAGCCAGGTCCCGACCGGTCACGATGCCGAGCCGGGCGGCGAGTCCCTGGAGGAGGATGGCCAACAGGTTCGAGACCAGGATGACCGACAGCAGGGCGTAGCCGAACTTCGAGCCGCCGGCCAAGTCCGTGGCCCAATTGCCCGGGTCCATGTAGCCCACGGCCACCAGGTAGCCGGGACCGGCGAATGCGAGCGCCTTCCGGAGCCAGCTCCCGGCCACGGGGACCGACCGGTAGACCTCGGCGAGGGACGGCGTGAGGCGAGCGCGCCGCCACCCCGATTCGGGTTCTGGAATCGGCTGGGTCGCCACGTCAGACGTCGGTACGGCGGCAGAGCAGGAGGAGCGCGAGCTCGCGGCCGATCACCCGCTCGCCCCCCGGCTGGAGGGTGAGGGTCACGGGCCCGTTGAAGGGTTGGCGACCGGTGACCGTCACGGCCTTCCCCGGAACCAGCCCCTGCTCCGCGAGATAGCGGAGGCGGGCCGGATCCTCCGTGTCCACCTGCCGCAGCTCATAGGTGAGCCCCGGGTCGATGTCGGCGAGCGGGATCAGCACGGCCTCCTCGATTTCCCCGGCCGGCGTGGGAATGGGCGCGCCGTGGGGATCGTATCGCGGGTTGCCGAGGGCGCGGGCCATCCGATCGATGAGCTCGTCGGACACCGCGTGCTCCATCCGCTCGGCCTCCTCATGCACGCCATCCCAGTCGTAGTCGAGCCGCTCGGTGAGGTAGAGCTCGAGCACGCGGTGGCGGCGGATCATCCGGAGCGCGGCGAGCCTTCCCTGGTTGGTCAGCTGCACGCCGCGATAGGGCACGTGCTCGATGAGTCCGGTATCGGAGAGACGGCGGATCATCCCGCTCACGGAGGGTGGCGCGACCATCAGCATGGACGCGATGTCCGATGTAGTGGCGAACCCACCCTGGCTGGACAGGTGGTAGATGGCCTTGAGATAGTCTTCGACCGAACGTGAAAGTGGAACGTCCGCCAACAAGGCGCTCATATCTGCCTCCCGTATCGTGCTCGCGCGTTGCGAGTTAACCAATCCGGGACACAGTTTAGCCCCAACTAAACAAAAATACAATCCACAGAAATATCTGGTTTATAGAGGACTACTTGTCAGGCTGTGATTCGCTCCAGGAAAAGCCTGAGGATCCGCTCGGTCATCCCCCAGATGACTTCACCGTCGACCTTGTAGGCCGTGAAGGTCCGGGGCACTCCATTGAAGGTCAGGGTGATCTGGCTGCTGGTGGCGGGGTCGATGAGGGTCTTGAATGGGATCCAGAACCCGCGCTGGACCTCGGCGGGGCTGGGAACGAGGGCGGGCCGTTCGCGGACCGCGAAAACGTACGGACGCACCACGATGGGCGGGAGTTGGGGCGAGCGGGGATTCACGTCATCCAGGGCGCCGAGCATTTCGGCGGGCGCCAGGTCGATGCCGGTCTCCTCCCGGGCCTCGCGGATGGCGGTAGAGAGGAGATCGCCGTCGCCGGGCTCGTACCGCCCACCGGGAAACGCGATCTGGCCGGACCAGGGGTCGCCGACCTGCTCAGACCGCTTGATGAACAGGGCTGAGATGCCGTCGGCGGCTTCGTGGAGAATCACGGCCACCGCGGCCGGCCGGGCCGCGGGGTCGTGGTCGGCGACGCCGGGACGGGACGCGAGCACGCGCCGCACCTGATCGAGTGCGGTCACGTCAGCCGTTCCGCGAACCAGCGGAGTGCGGCGTCCCAATCGGTGGTCGCGTGAAACCAGGGAATCCGCCTCGGGTCGAGAGTTTGTGCCAAGGCGGGGTCGGCGGCAGGCCCGACGGAGAGCAGGCCCACCGGGGCCAGGGCCGTACCCGCGAGCTCGCCGCGGGAGAGCCCGTCGAGGATACCCAGGAGTCCGGAGGCGGTGACGTCCGGAGACGGTGAAATGACGGCGAACCCCGCGCGGGCGAAGCGATCCAGGATGTCGCCCGCCGGCACAGGGCTCCCCCACACGACCAGGGCTGGCCGCGGGCCTCCGGCGCTCCGGAGTGTCCAGGAGCCCGGGGCGTTGGGAAGTGTGTGTTCAGACTGTCGAGGAGTGGCCAAATGCGGCACCTTGTGAGCCTGCAATCTACTCGTGAGGGGTCCAGCCCGTGATCTGGATCGTGCCCGCCTGCTATGCCGTGGCGCTCCTCCTCGTGGTCCGATTCTACGTGCGTCGCACGCCGGCCCTCGCGGCCTACCCGCCGTTTGCGGACGGCCCGTCCCTGACGGTCATCATTCCGGCCCGGAACGAAGCTCAGAATATCGAGCCCTGCGTCACGTCGATCCTTGGCACTGGGTACCAGCGGCTCGAGGTGATCGTGGTGGATGACCGATCCAGCGACGACACGGCGGCCCGCGTGACGCGGCTGACCACGCTCCCGGGAAATGGAGACCGCCTGCGACTGGTGCGCGGCGCGGAGCTGCCGGCCGGGTGGTTCGGGAAGCAGTGGGCTCTGGTCCAGGGGGTTCGCGCTGCCCGGCCCGGGAAGAGTGACCTCCTGCTCTTCGCCGACGCCGACACCCGCCACACGCCCGAGCTCATTCCTCGCGCCGTCGCCGTGTTGAAAGAGGAGAAGGTCGATCTGGTGAGCCTGCTTCCCCGGCAGGCGATGGAGACCTTCTGGGAACGGGTCATTCAGCCTCAGGTCTTTCTCGCCCTGGGCCTGGGGGTCGGCGACTTCCGGCGCTTGAACCGGACCCGCATCTACTGGAAGGGCATCGCGAACGGCCAATTTATCCTCACGCCACGGAAGACCTACGAGGCCGTGGGGACCCATGAGGCCGTGAAGCACACGGTGGCCGACGATCTGGCCCTGGCGCAGGCTTACATCAAGGCCGGGCGCGACATTTTCCTGGTCCATGCCACGGAGTACATGACCACCCGCATGTACACCTCGCTCCCGGAGATCGTGGAGGGGTGGTCGAAGAACCTCGCCTCCGGCGCGCCGCAGATGATGCCGCCCATCAGACTGGTGCGTGCGGTATTTCCCTGGGTGATGTGGGTGCCGAATCTCGCCTGGCTCGTTCCCCCGGTCTTGCTCGCGATCACCGGCTCCCTGCCGTGGCTCACGGTGGTCGTTCTTTCGCTCCTCATTTGGGGATTCATCTGCCGGAACGAGAAGGTCCCCGTCTGGTACGCCCTCCTCTACCCACTCGGCGCCGGGGCGATGATGTGGATCATGCTCCGGTCGGCGGCAAGGGGAAATCGGATCGAGTGGAGGGGGCGGGTTTACAGATAGGGGTACGAGCAGATCCCTTCGCTGCGCTCGGGCAAGCTCTTCGCGCCTTCGGCTCCAGCAGGTCCTTCGCGCCTTCGGCGCTCAGGATGACACGCGTCTTTCTGCACTATAGAAAAAGAAAGGAGATGATGGTTCCGAGCGTCGAACGAAGCATCCTGGTGGATGTGTACTTACTCCGTGTACATCCTCGCGAGTCGTTCCCGGGTGCTCTACATCGGAGTCACCAATGACCTTGCGCGACGGGTGGACGAACATAAACGGGGCGTGGTTGTCGGATTTACCAGGCGGCATCGGGTCACCCGGCTCGTCTACTTCGAGGAGTTTGCCGACATTCACGACGCCATTGCGCGCGAGAAGCGACTCAAAGGATGGAGACGATCCCGGAAGACGGAGCTGATCGAGAGACGTAACCCTACCTGGCGGGACCTGGCGGAGAGCTGGTTTCAGGCCCGCGGTGCCGCCTTATAGATCTCCCCCTCTCGCAGTTCTTTAATCACAAGGCCGGCTTGTCATCCTGCGCGAAGCGCGCTAGCGCACGAGCGAAGGACCCCTTGCTCCCCGGCACGCAGGTCCTTCGCGCCTTCGGCGCTCAGGATGACAGCCGCCGCTTTCTCTCTTAAAAAAAAGAAGGGTGAGGGCGTCATCCTGAGCGAAGCGCGCTAGCGCGCGAGCGAAGGACCTGCCTTCTACACTTGTAGTAGTGTTCATCTGGCTCAGTTCTACCCACAGTCACATCGTTGCAACCGTCGTGACGGCAGGACTATCCAAGTCCGTGTGCCGAACACGACTCCCTGGATCGAAAGCCTGAGAGAGCCGACCCTGGTCACCGCCGACGCCGAAATAGCAGACGCTGCCCTGGCCGCGAGCGGTGATGCCAGCGCTTTCGAGCGGCTCTACCGCGCGCATGCCGCGCGGATCCATTCGCTCGCGCGTCGGATGATCGACGGCGACGAAGCGGACGACGTCACGCAGGACATTTTCGTCCGGGCGTGGGAGAAGCTGTCGACGTTTCGAGGCGAGGCGGCGTTCGGCACCTGGCTCCACCGGCTGGCGGTCAATGTGATCCTGGCCCGCCGGAAAACGGTCGGGATCTCACGCCAGCGGCATGACCCGCGTGAGGACGCGCTGGATGACGTGAGTGGCAGGCAGGCGAGGCCCGACCTGGGAGTGGATTTCGAAGGGGCGATGGCCACGCTGCCGGTGAAGGCCAAGCAAGTGTTCGTGCTGCACGACGTGGAAGGCTACACCCACGAGGAAATCGCGACGATGCTCGACATCGTGCCGGGCACGTCGAAGTCACAATTGCATCATGCCCGTATGGCGCTGCGCCGTCATCTGAAGGACTAGACGGTTAGACGGTTAGACGGCTAGACGGCTAGACGGCTGGAGAGGGAGAAACACATGGACCGCTGGACTGATCGACTTTCCGAGTATCTCGACGACACGCTGACCCAGGCGGAGCGGGAAGCGCTCGACGCGCATCTCACTACCTGTGAGGCGTGCCGGGAGACCCTCGACGAGCTCCGCCGGGTAGTGGACCGTGCGAGAGGACTCGATGACCGTCCGCCCACGAAGGATCTCTGGTCCGGGATCGCGACCCGGATCGGATCGGGCGGCACCGCCGTCGTTTCCATCGACCAGGCCCGGACGGCCCGCACGCCGGCGCGGACGAGCCGCCGTCTGTCGTTCTCCATGCCGCAGGCGATCGCGGCCGGGATCGCCTTGGTCCTGGTGTCCTCGGGCGCGGTGTGGCTGGCGCTGCGGACGCCGACCCAACAGGTGGCGACAGATCCCAAGACCACCGACTCGCTGATGCGCAATGCCAGCTGGCGCCGGGGAGTCGACTCGACCGTCAACGGGATGGTGGAGCAACTCCGCGGCACGCTGGATTCCAACCGGAGCCGGCTCGACACGAGCACGGTCCGAATTCTCGAAAAGAACCTGGCGATCATCGACTCCGCGATCGCCCAAGCCCGCCGGGCCCTCGATCAGGACCCCGGGAACAACTATTTGACCCATCACCTCGCCGACACCATGCGGCGTAAAGCGGATCTGCTCCGCCGGGCCAGTGCGCTCGGCGCGCGGACCTGAGAGGAATAGAGACCATGCTGCCCCTTCTGCTGGCCGTCCTGCTGCAATCGCCCACGCCGCGCCCCAGTCCGGCGCCGCGGCCGGCCCGGCCGGCACGGCCGACCCCGCCCTCGGCGCCCTACGACCGGGGCGACGACGACCGGTATCACGCCAACGTCGACACCACGGTCACCGTGACCCGCGGCGCGCGGCTCGACCTCAACAACTTCGGCGGCGACATCACCGTGAAGGTCTGGGACAAGAGCGCCGTGCGAATCACCGCCGACAACTCGGACCGGGAGCGCGTGGACATCGACGTCGACGCACAGGTGGTGACGGTCCGCACCTCGAGCCGTTACGGGGCCCCGCACCTGGTCTCGTTCGACATCACGGTGCCGGCCTGGATGGCGCTCGACCTCGAGGGCACCTACACGGACGTCACGGTGACGGGGGTGACGGGGGACATCACGGCCAACACGGTGCAGGGAGACGTCGACGTCACGGGCGGCTCGGGGCACGTCAGCCTCAACTCGACCTCGGGCTCGGTGAAACTCGCCAAGGCCCAGGGACGCATTGAAGTGGTGACGGTCAACGACGGCATCACCATCAC